>NZ_JBHTJA010000069.1:0-37444 GCF_042675525.1 Actinomadura sediminis | reverse complement strand
TCATCCAGCACCACCCCGGCGTGATCGACGGCTGCCTCGCCCCCACAGGCCTCACCCTCAACACCACACCCGCCATCACCAATTAACCCTGGGTAGGGCCTGTCTGACAATTCCAGTCGGATCAGCGAGCGTCCGCCGAGCTGGCAGTCCGGAGGTGCGCCGACCGGCTGGCGGGTATTACCGGGCAAGACCTACGATCGGCGGGCCAGCAGATGGGCGTCGAGGAAGCCTCGCTCGGAGGCCGGATCGTGGAGCAGCCGGGCGAAGGGAACGAGCCCGGCATCGGCCAGCAGTTCAGCGAGGCGATCCGCCGGCCAGCTGTAGGCAGGCGCCACCTTGTGATCGAACCGGACCGGTTCTTGTCCGTCGGTCCCGAAGAAGGAAACCAGGAGCAGGCCATCCGGCGCCAGGACGCGTACCTGCTCGGCGAGCAGCTCCGGCAGTTCTCCCGGAGGGGTGTGGATCATCGAATAGTGGGCCAGTACGCCGCCGAGCGCGCCGTCCTCGATCGGAAGGGATTCCATCCGCGCCTCCTGGAAGCACAGCGCCGGATGGGCCCGCCGTGCGTGGTCGACCATGCCGGGGGAGAGGTCGAGTCCGAAGGCGTCCAGGCTCAGTTCGTGCAGCATGGCCGTCAGATGTCCGGGCCCGCACCCGACGTCCGCTGCCCGCAGGTTGCCCGTCGCGCGCACCAGTTCGGCGAAGGTGCCGATCATGGCCCGGGTGAACGGCTGTGTCTCCAGCCGGTCTGCGAACAGCGATGCGTACAGCTCGACGACTCCGTCGTAGGCCGCACTGGTCTCGTCCTGATGGTTCGCCACGGGCAGGACCCTATCGCCAGTCTGATAATTGATCTTGTGGCAGGTCGAGGTGAGTTGACGGATGCGGCATGGGAGCGAATTGTGGGAAACCAGATCAGGTCCACTACTTCGCGGTCGGGGTGCGATTCGTCGATCAACCCGCACACCGACAGCAGGAAGAAGCCGAGCTGGAACGGGTGCCATGCAGCATCGCGCAAGGGTCCCGGATCCAGCGGAACGGCTTCGGAACGTGGGCGGCGTCGTCCCGCCAGATCCCGCTTCGAGTGCCGCATTTGAAGCGCCATCGCCCGGTTGGCCAGCCGGAAGGCGCGAAGGGCGTGTCCGGACGAGTCCTCGAACAGTGCTTCCGCCCCGGTCTCCATCCTGCGGACCGTGACGTCCAGCCTGTCGAGGATGCGGTCGGCCGCCTCCTGCGCTCCTGGAGGCACGTCGACCTTGCGCTGCGCCTGGCACCACTCCCGGTAGCCTTCGATGAAGTCCGTGATCTCGGTGCGCAGCCGGGACTCCGCGACCTTCGGGTCGGACAAGTGCGCGAGCTTCAGCACGGGTTGCCCGGACGGTCCGGCGGGCGTGATCGCCGGTACCTCGGCCTCCGGCATCATCTGGCTTCGTAGTCCGGTCACCGGGCGGTTTGCCCGGGGCCCGACGACCTCGCCGTTCTCATCGATCTCGTCGACCACGCAGCTATGGCCGACGGCGTGCGTCACCACGTGCCGGTACTGCAGGCGCAGCTCCTGCTCTTCCGGATCACGGCTGGTCAGCCGGATGCTCGGGTACTGCAGCAGCCCGCCGCCGACCGGCCTGACCTCCAGCGAAGCCTGGAAAAGCATGTCGTCCCATTGGGACCCGTGATCCCCGGTGGCGTTCTTGGCGTTGACCAGCGCGGCGGTCACGAGCCATCTGCCCGCGAACGGACGCCACCGCAGGCGTATCTGCGCCCGCGAGCCCCAGATGTCCTTCTGGACTTCCCCGACCTTGAAGGTCGCCTCGAAATCGTCGAGCGGGACGCGCTGCCACTTGCGCACCTTGCCTCGCCTCGTCTCGTAGCGAGCGGCCCGGCACACCAGCGTCAGCTCCTCGGCATCGGTGTAGAGGGAGATCCCCATCGAGGACGGCAGCCAGGCGTTGGCGTCCGGGACGGTGTCGCCCGCGAAGCGGGTCTCCTCGGACGTCTCCTCGGGGGCGGCGCCGGGCTCGGTGACCTCGGCCGCTTCGGTCAGGCTCTGCTGCCGGTCGGTGTCCTGCGGGAAGAGCGTGCCCATCAGGTAACGCCGGTTGGGCGGTTCCTCGATGAGCTCGGTCTTGTTCCCCTCGGCCGGTCCGATCAGTTGCCGCCGGAGGTAACGCAGTAGCTCCTCGCGTGCCGCCATCCGCACCCTCCCGCGTCGATCCGGACGTCCGGATTTCCCACATGTTCACATACACAGACGCACGATGTGAAAACTCGGTTGTCACGCATGTCGGTGGCTTATGGCATCTTCGTTGGTATGCACGTTGACATGCCATCGGTCTGTCCGGACGATCCGGTCTCCGCCGGGCCATGGCGCGCGTCCTGCGGCAGCTCAGAAGCTGCGCTGTGAACGGTGCCGTGCCCGCCGGGGCTTTCGAGGATGCCACCGAGCAGATGAGGCTGACCCCGGAAGCACGCGAGCGAGTCATCGCGACGTTGGCCGATATCGGCCTGCGGGTCGTCACCCCCGAGCTCCCCGACGGCCGTGCAGCCCGATCGGGTGGAGAGCGCGCTGGCGCTGGTACGCCGCCACATTCCCGCAGGCCATATCACGCGCGACCAGTTGAGCCGATTCGGCAGACTTGCCGGGCTGGATGCTGAGGAGCTGGCATCACTTCCCGACCGCGCGGTGAAAGCCGGTATAGCCGTCCTGGATGAGGAAGCGGAGCCCGCCCGGCCGGAAACGGCCACCACGCCCGGACATGACCCGGAAGCCGGCTCCGACCTCGAGCCTGAGCACCTTGTGCCCGCCGGCCCCACGTACGATTTCCCGCGTGCCGTTGAGGCGGCGCGGCGCGTTATCGACGGCGACCGGTTCCGCGCGAACCCCGGTCGGCGCCTCCTCAGCGCGACCGAGGAGGTCGGGTTGAGCATCCTGCTGCGCGGCGGCGTCGACCACGCGGACGTTCGGACCCGCCGACTGGTACGCCGGGGGCTGTGCTGCAGGTGGGGCGTGGTTACGCCGAGGGAGAGCCGGTTTGTCGCCGATCGCTGGAGGAGATGGCCGCGCAGCCACAGGGGATGCGGGCTCAGCGGCGACGCGGTGGCGCCGAGGCAGCTCGGGACGGTGCGGCTCCAACGGTGCTTCCGCCGTTCGAGCCGTCGGGGCCGAGGCCGCCAGCAGACTGCGCGGCAGGACGACCAGGGCCCGTGTTCCGGAAGCGTCCGAGTGCAACTCGATCCGGAGACCGTGCCGAGCGGCCAGCCAGGCGGCGACCAGCAGACCGATCTGCCCTTGCCTGACCTGCTCCCGCGGGCTGACCTGGTGCGGGACGTCCAGTATCCGCCGCAGGTCCGCCAACTTCTCCGGCGTCAGCGGCAAACCCTGCGCCGCGGCAGCGCGTGGTCTGGATGTCCTGCGCGCGGCGCTGCCGAGGGGGAGTCCACGGCGATGCCCACACCAACAACATTATCCGCCTGACCACAGGCCGGACCGTCCTCGGAGACTGGGACCACGTCGCCCTTGGCCTCAGAGAATGGGATCTCATCCAAGTGCACTACATGGCCCGCCGCTTCAACCGCCACACCGAGCACGACCTGCGCCGGTTCACAGTTACCTACGGCTGGGACGTCCGCGACTGGCCCGGCGCCGAGACCCTCATCCAGACCCGTGAGATCACCGGCCTGAGCCCCTACATCCGCACAGCCCCCTCCGAGTATCGGACCCGCCAAGAAGTCGCCCATCGCATCGCTTTACTGCGGAACGGCGACACCTCCACCCGGTGGAACTCACCGACGAAATAGTTGGATCACACTGCAGAACTCGTACCAACATGCTGTGACGACCAAACTTCTCCTTTTCAAGCGCCGATGGGCGCCCGTCATGCACGCCGCCCCAGCAACGCGGAGACGCTCGCTGCCTTTCTTCGCCCATCGTGATATCGGAGAAGCATCATGACGCTCGACGCCGCATCCTTGCCCGCTGACCTGCACCGATGGCTGGCCGACCACCCTGAGCGAAGTGGCCCGGGACCGCCTCGCGCTAACCGCGGATCTTCCGCTGGTCTACCTGCACGGCTACGCGGTCCCGCTGAACGCGCGAACGCGGAGCTCAAGACCTGGGCCAGACTCCGCTGCTGCCCGCACAAGGTCGGTCAGCTTGCCAAAGCCATCCACGTCCTTCGACGTCGGGAGAACAAGGTCACCGCCGTCCCAGGAGGAGAAGCCCTCAGTGGAGGCCATCCTGTTCGCATACCGCGTCGGTGAAATCGCCGGTTCGAAGTGCGCCCGGGGGGATCATCACGCGTTCGAACCCGTTGTCGTCCCACAGGTCACCCGAGAGTGTGAGCAGGTGTTCGTAGCCGTCTGTCCTCTTTCCGACCCAGCTGTCGATGTACGGCCAGCCGAACGCCTGGCTGTCCCCAGGGGTGAACCGTTGCTCTTCTCGAGAGTACAAGTGCCACTCCCGGCGGAGCGGACCCTGGACGAATCGTTCGACCGGGGATTCCCAATGGTCTTCGTCGAAGTCGGGTTCGGCGCGGTAGTCGAACGTCTTCAGGACCGGGTCGCCGGTATCGTATTCCCCCGAAACCGGCAGGGTCATGATCGGTGCGGCATGCAGCCGGACTTCGCGCAGAATCTCCGCCGGTGACGGCGTCGGCACTTCCACGGCACGCGCCGGGTCCGCGCAGACGATCGTGCACTCCTCGGAGAGGCTTCCGACCGCGCTGAAAACGTTGACCAGGCCGAGCCGGGTGGGCATCTGGTCGCCGAGCCACGGGGCCAGTTCGTCGGTATCCAGCACGGCGAACAGGCTGAGCGGGGTGCCTGCCGTGGATTGCGGCCACGGTGTGCCTGGTTCCAGGAGAGCCGGTCCTCCCGCCTGGCACCGGCCGGTCGGCGGCTCATCGGGGCCGGTGGGCCTGAGTACGAAACCCGGCCGGGCGAGAGCGGCCATCGTCGGGCCGAGGCGTCCCCCCAAGTGTTCGATGCATAGTTCACGGATGCTGGCGACGGCGCTCTGTCGATCCATGGGCCAATCCCAGCAGACGATCCCGACGGTTTCGTTCCTCAAAAGACAGGGGACCCGATCTGGTCGGTGGCGTGCTCCTCAACGCGGCGTTCGGTGTACTGAGGGCATTTGGTCCTGGGGCGGTGCTGACCTTGTTCTCCCGATGTTGAAGGACGTGGATGGCTCTGGCGTGCTGACCGGCCTTGTGCGGGCAGCAGCGGAGTCTGGCCCAGGTCTTGAGCTCCGCGTTCGCGCGTTCAGCGGGGCCGCGTAGCCGGGCCTGGGCCCGGTTGGCGTCCTTCTGGGATTCTGGCTTGTCCTTGCCCTTGTACGGGTGATCAGCTCGTCGGCCCCGTGGTACCCCTTGTCGGCCAAGGTGATCAACCCGGTGTCGCGCAGATGACGCAGGATGCCTCAGATGTGGGCGGCCTTCAGCTCGTGAGTGGCGCCGGGCAGGGCGCCCGAGATCCACACGATGTCTCCGTTTGGGGTGGTGATGACCTCCAGGTTCATGCGGTGTTACTTGTGCTTTCCGGAGTGCAACGGCCGGTCGGCGGCGACCCGGTCGATGGGGGTGAGGGTGCCGTCCGGCACCAGTGGGCGTGCCCGTCGGCCTTGGCCCGCTGCAGCGTGGCGTGCAGCTTGGGTGAGCGGGCGGCTCGCGGCCGCACGGCCTCTTCCACCGGTGCCGGCGTACTGCTGTCAGTGCAGAGTCTGGTACGGGCACGCGTGCCGAGACGGTCACCTGGTCAGGTGGAGTCGGAATAGGCGAGGTGGGTGCCGCACGAGCGGCACTCGAAGACGTAGGCGACGGGCTGGCCATCTCGGTCGAGGGCGTCCAGGAAGCCGGCGATCTGCTGGTCGGTCCACCGGTTCTCGGCGAGTTCGGCCCGCAGCGACGCCAGGGCCTGTTCGTCCCCGCGCAGTTCTCTGGCTCCGGCGGGGCCGAGGAACATCGCACCGTCGCCGCAGTGGAACAGCCAGCGCTCCTGCTGCCAGCCGTTGAAGCCGGGGGTTCGCCTGGCGATCGCGTCGACTACGGCGTCCGGGATGTCCGGAGGCGGGCTGACGTCGCAATAGGTGGCGTCGAACCGCTCGGCGGCGCTGCCGTCGGCGATGCACCACGGGCACAGCGCCTCGACCTCCTTGGCGGAGTAGACGGGGCCCCTGTAGACATAGCCGCGCCGCCGCGCGCAGGACGCGCAGACCTGCTGCGAAAGCTTGATCGAACCCGTCGCCATCGGGTCGGGGTGATAGGCGAAAACAGGCAACGGCTCAGTCATCGTGGTCAGCTCAATCCGTTCTGGTCCGTGTGATGGCTTCGAAACCATCCCACCACGGGCGGAGCGGTGACCCTCGCGTCCTGCGCACTTCCCGGCCCCCGGTGGTCCAGCATGCCATCTGCATGTTCATCCGTACTCACCTCTGCGCACCAGGGAGTACGCGGACAACTGGCCATCAGCCTGGGGGTCCGGTTGATTTTCAGCTGCGAAAACGGGTGTGGACCCACAGGCATGAAGACCTGGACTGAGGTTCCCCCCCCCGTTGCACGGACACCTGAGGTGAGGTCACTCGGCGGTGTCTGAGGGCAGGTCGAGCCCTTCGAACGTGACGGGGCTGTGCATTCCGATACCAGAATGCCGCCTATACGGATTATACCAGCACTCAACCCATTCGAATACAGCACCGGCGAGTTCTTCACGGGTCTTCCAGGTGCGGGCGTCGAGCAACTCCAGCTGCATCGTCCCCCAGAACGATTCCATCATTGAATTGTCGTAGCAGTCACCGACCGTGCCCATCGAGCCGAGCAACCCGGCATCCCGCAGGCGCTTCCCGAAAGCCCAGGACGTGTATTGCGTGCCGTGATTCGGAATGCAGAATGGTCGAACCGGCCGGCGGGTTGCGCCGTGTCACGGCCATCGCCAGGGCATTGACGACGAGATCGGTGTCCTGGCGGGAGTCGATCGACCAGCCGATGATCCGCCGCGAATAGGCGTCCAGGACCGCTGCGCAGTACAGCTTCCCTTCTTCGGTCGGGTGCTCGGTGATATCGGTCAGCCAGAGCCGGTCCGGGCCGGCGACGAAGCGTCGCTGCACCAGGTCCTCCTCGGTCGCCTGATGCACCGGGTTGCGGCGGCCCCTGCGCCGGTAGACGCCCTGCAGCCCGGCGTGGCGCATCAGCCGTTCGACCCGTTCGCGGTTGACCGACTCTCCCAGCCCCAGGGTCAGTTCCGCGTGCACACGGGGCGAGCCGTAACTGCCTCGGGAATCGGCGTGGATTTCGCGGATCATCTTCATCAGTTCCTGGTTCCGCAACGCGCGGGGCGGCTCGGGCCGGCCGAGCCAGTCGTAGTATCCCGACGTGGAGACGTTCAATCTCGGCAGGCCACCGCGACCGGGATGGAGTCGGCGGTGAGTTCGCGGACCAGCGAGTAGATTACTTTGGGAGCACGTTTTCCCGGGCGAAGTACGCGGCCGCCCGTTTGAGGATCTCGTTCTCTGTCTCCAGTTGCCGGTTGCGCCGCCGCAGCTCGGCGAGTTCCTTCTTCTCCGCGGTGGTCAGGCGGTCACTACGGTCCTTCCCTCCGGAGCTTTTGTCGTCGGCATCGGCCTGGTTCACCCAGTTCTGCAGGCAGGACCGGCTGATGCCCAGATCCTTGGCCAGCTGGACCATGGACTTATCGCCCTGGCGGGCCAGCTCGACCGCGCGGCGGCGGAACTCGGGCGGGTGTGGTGACGGCATGGCGAACATCCTTCCTGATGATCGCCGGTGACCTCAGGTCAGCAGTCCGTGCTCCGGGGGGAACCTCAGGTCGCCTTCGGCGCCGCCCTTGTCGAGCCAGGTGTGGGAGAAGTGGTGGCGGAACTTGTGCGGGTGGACGGCGACGCCGCATGCTTCGCCGCGGCGGACGACCATCTGGTAGATGCCGTTGGCGGTCATGGGCGGGCGGTTGTTGGTGCCCAGCCACAGGCGGCGGCTGGACGCGTACGTGTGCTTGTTGCGGATGCGGATGTAGCGGTCGATGGCTCGGGCCGACGGGTGGCCGAAGCGGACGATGCGCTGCTTGTTGCCCTTGCCGTGGACGAGGAGTTCGCGGCGCATGAGGTCGAGGTCGCTGCGGCCGGGTTCGTCGGGGTCGTAGGTGATGCCGGCGAGTTCGGACAGGCGCAGGCCGGTGGCCTTGAAGAGGGTGAGGATCGCGTAGTCGCGGCGTTGGGTGAAGGTCTTGCCCTCGCAGTCCTTGAGGAGCTTGGCGAGTTCCTCGTCGGTGAAGACCGGGACGACTTTCTCGCCGACCGAGGGCGGGCGGAGCTTGGCCATCGGGTCGGGGAGTTCTTCGTCGGTGGACCACCATTTGAAGAACTGCTGGAGGGCTCGGTACTGGTTGTTCGCGTAGCTGTCCGAGTACTGGTTCAGGAGATGGACGATCCACGTGCGGACGTCGTCGGGCGTGACGTCTTCCCAGTCGGAGTGCTCGGTGTTGCGGCGGAGATGTGCGGCTGCGAACCATTGCGCCGCTTCGGCGTAGGTTCGTACCGTCTTGGGGGACTTCCCCTCGGCGTTGAGGTGGAGGATGAACGAGTTGATCGCGGCCTGGAAGGTGCCTGCTCGGAGGTCCTTCGGACGCCGCGTACGGGCGGTACCCATCAGGAGAAAGTTTTCCTCTGTTCAAGCGGAGTACACCGACGGTGATCAATCCGTTACCGGTGTTCTCGCTGGTCAGAGGGTGAAGGTGGGCAGGGGCGGGGTCGAACCGCCGACCTTCCGCTTTTCAGGCGGACGCTCGTACCGACTGAGCTACCTGCCCATGACGTGCTTGCGCACGTCTGGCGGTCCTGACGGGATTTGAACCCGCGGCCTCCACCTTGACAGGGTGGCGAGCACTCCTAACTGCTCCACAGGACCTTGCGTGTCCGAGCTTAGCGGCTCGGGCGGTGTGTCTTGGCCGGTGTTCCCGGTCCTTGGCGACGTCCGAGAGCATACGCGATGCCCGAGGGTGGCGCCAACTCGGTTGTCGGGAGGGGGCGGCACGCCTCGTCGGGCGGCTGCTCGAAGTGGGGCGTGGGATGATCCGGGGGGACGTCCGGGGAGGCGTACGTGACTCGCAGGAGCATGCTCGAGATCCGGGTGCGCTGGGTCCTGCTGGTGGTCGTGGTCGTCGCGAACGCCGTGGGCGGGCTCGTGGTGTTGTTGTTCGCGACGTTCGTGGTGCCCGATCCGCCGCTGGACGATCCGGGTCACGTGCACTTCGTGAACGCGGTGGCGTTCTTCAGCTATCCGGTCATCGCCGGGCCCGGGGCGCTGGGGCTCGGGTTGTGGCTGTGGCGGCCCGTCGTGCGGCTGGTGCGGGACGGGGGGCCTGCGGACCGGGAGCAGAAACGCGCGGTGCTGTTGGGGCCGCTCCGGTTGACGCTGCTGGTCGGAGGGTTGTGGGCGGTGGGGGCCGCGGGGTGGGCGGTCCTGGATCTGGTGTTGTTCACCGGGCGGCTCGCGGTGAAGACCGGGCTGACGTGCCTGCTGGGCGCGGCGACGACGTGCACGATCGTCTATCTGCTGTCGGAGCGGCTGCTGCGGCCGGCGGCGGCGCTGGTGCTGGCGGCGGAGCCGCCGCGGCGGTTCCGGCTGCCGGGGGTGACGACGCGGGTGATGCTCGCGTGGGCGCTCGGGACGGCGATCCCGGTGTTCGGGCTGATCTGCGTGGCGATCGCCGCGCTGGCGGCGTCCGACATCGACGTGACGAAGCTGGCGATCACGATCCTGGGGCTGGGCGGCGCGGCGCTGACCGCCGGGATGTACGTGACGTACATGGCGACGCGGGCGATCGCGGATCCGATCAAGTCCGTGCGGACGGGCATGGCGCTCGTCGAACGGGGCGATCTGCAGGCGGTCGTCCCGGTGTACGACGCGAGCGAGGTCGGGCAGTTGCAGGCCGGGTTCAACCACATGGTGGCGGGGCTCCGGGAGCACGAGCGGCTTCGGGACCTGTTCGGCCGGCACGTCGGGGAGGAGGTCGCGGACCTCGCGCTGGAGCGCGGCGACATCACGCTGGGCGGTGAGGTCCGCGAGGTCGCGGTGCTGTTCGTCGATCTCGCGGGGTCGACGCGGCTGGCGGAGACGCGGGGGCCGGACGAGGTGGTGGGGCTGCTCAACCGGTTCTTCGGGGTCGTGGTGTCGGTGGTGGGCGGGCACGGGGGCTGGATCAACAAGTTCGAGGGGGACGCCGCGCTGGCGATCTTCGGGGCGCCGAGCGAGCTGGAGGACGCGGCGGGCGGGGCGCTGGGCGCGGCGCGGGAGCTCGCGGTGCGGTTGCGGGCGGACGTGCCGGAGCTGGACGCGGGGATCGGGGTGTCGGCGGGGCAGGTCGTCGCGGGGTACATCGGCGCGGAGCAGCGGTTCGAGTACACGGTGATCGGCGATCCGGTGAACGAGGCGGCGCGGCTGAGCGATCTGGCGAAGGTGTCGCCGCGGCGGGTGCTGGCGTCGGGGACGGTGCTGGGGCTGGCGCACCTGGGGGAGGCCGGACACTGGGACCTCGGCAAGCCGGTGACGCTGCGTGGACGGACGCGCCCGACGCGGCTCGCGGTGCCGCGCCCGCCGGAGGTGCCGGAGCAGCCGGGGCGGCGGAGGCGGCGGTTGCTGGGCGCGTTCGCCCTGGCGAACCGGTCGAGGGCCCGTTCGGAGCCTGAAGACGCCGAGTGACCTTTTTGCGCGGTGCGCACCGTGTCTCCTCGTGTCTCTCGAAGTCGATGCGTATTGTCACCGTCCGTACACGATGAGCTACCGCTTCGTCACGTCGCGGACATACGGCGGGCTCAGTGTCGAAAACGGACGAGTCGCCCCGGCTTCGAGAGGTGAAGATGTTCGGACGGAAGCGTCTGGTGGTCACCGCGGTCGTGTCCGCGGCGGTCGTCATCGGGCCCGCGGCGCACGCCGAGGCGGCCCCGCACCCGGTTCTGTCCCGGCAGGACGCGCCGGAGCCGCCTCGGCGGGGCGTGCCCGTGCTCCTGGCCGTGCCGGAGGTCGTCGGGGACGGACCGGTCGGTGTCGCGCATCGGGGGGCGTCGGATGCCGCGCCGGAGAACACGCTGGAGGCGTTCCGGACGGCCGCGCGCATGGGCGCGGACATGTTCGAGCTCGATGTCCAGGAGACCAAGGACCACAAGCTCGTCCTGGTGCACGACTCCACGCTGGCCCGGACGACGAACGTGGAGCAGGTGTTTCCGAAACGCAAGCCTTGGAAGGTCTCCGACTTCTCCTTGGCGGAGGTGAAGCGGCTGGACGCCGGTTCCTGGTTCGGCAAGCGCTACGCGAAGGAGAGGGTCCCGACGCTCACCGAGGTGATGCGGGAGATGCGCGGCAGCGGCCTGGGGATGCTGGTGGAGCTCAAGAACCCGGCGAAGTACCCGGGGGTGGAGAAGCGCGTCGCGAAGGCGCTGCGGAGCGACGCGTACTGGACGAGCGGGGACGCGCGCCGGCTGGTCGTGCAGTCGTTCGACTGGACGTCGGTGCGCCGCTTCCACGAGATCATGCCGGACGCCCCGACCGCGCTGATCGGGAAGCCGAAGGCGTCGGCGCTGCGCGGGCACGCCGAGTACGCCGACCAGATCAACCCGAACCACCGCGAACTGACCGCCTCGTACGTCCGGAAGGTGCACGCCGCCGGGATGGACGTGCTGACCTGGACGGTCAACGACGCGGCGAGCATGCGCAGGGTGCTCGGCCTCGGGGTGGACGGTGTCATCACCGACCGGCCGGACGTGTTCCGCGAGGTCCTCGAGGACGACGCGGGCGGCGCGGCGGCCTGATCAGCCGGACGGACGCGCGGGCAGCCCGCGCGCGCGGGCCGTGAGGGCGCGGGCGGCGGGGCTGCGCGGCCCCTCCGCGCGCCACGCGAGCACGACGCGCCCGCGCAGCCGGGGCCGGACGATCGGCAGGACGTGCAGGTCGCCGGCGAACGCCCGCGCGGCCGACTCGGGGACGACGGCGACGCCGAGGCCGCGCGCGGCGAGTTCGGCGAGGACGGGCGGTTCGCCGGCCTCGAACGCGACCCGGGGCCGGAGCCCGGCGGCGGCGCACGCGCGGTCGAGGACGGCCCGCACCCCGGTTCCGCGCGGCAGGCTGATGAGGTCGTGCTCGGCGAGGCCGCGGAGGGTGACGGTGCCGCGGCCGGACAGCGGGTGGCCGTGGGCGGCCGCGGCGACGAGGTCCTGCTCGAAGACGATCTCGGTGGCGAGCCCCTCGGGCGGTTCGTCCCCGATGCTGAGGAACGCGAGGTCGATACGGCCGGCGCGGAGTTCGTCGGCGAGCGTCGCGGAATCGTGCTGCGTGACCGTGATCTCCACGTCGGGGTGGTCGCGGTGGAAGTCGGCGAGCATGCCCGGGAGGTCGAGGGCCGTCACCCAGTCGAACGTCCCGATCGTGACGTGCCCGCGCAGCAGGCCGGTCAGTTCGTCCACGGAGCGGCGCGCCCCGTGGACGGCGGCGAGGGCGGCGCGCGCGTAGGGGAGGACGAGCTCGCCGGCCTCGGTGAGCCGGACGGTCCGCCCGGACCGGTCGAACAGCGGCTGCCCGAGTTCGCGTTCGAGCCGGCGGATCTGGGCGCTGACGCCCGGCTGCGCGACGTGCAGGCGGGCGGCGGCCCGGGTGAAACTGGCCTCCTCGGTCACCGCGACGAAGTACTCGAGCTGGCGCAGTTCCATGTGCCCGATGCTAGACAGCCGGACGGTCTCGCCCGGTTCGTACCGGCGAGTCGGCCGTGACCGGACGGCGAGCGGTGCGGCGGGAGTGCCCGGGCGCGGACCCCGAGGGTGAAACCGCAGGTCACGGCACGGTTCGGGTAACCACTTCTTTCTCGTTCCTTTGCCGCGAGACGCCCGTTCGGAGGACTGATTCCGGTCCTGCGGGTGATTACCTCCCCACCGGGGGGTTCGGGTGTACGGACGGCGCACATGGTCCATACGGGTGCGGATGACCGTCATTGCCGGGACGGTCACCGTCCTCATCTGCGCGATCCTCACCACGCTGATCATCATCGGGGTGCGCACGCGGGCCGTGGACTACCGGCGCGACCAGGCCGCGGCGGCGGCGCTGCAGATGGTGTTCCTCGTCAAGCAGGGGGAGGTGCCGCCCCGGCTGAAGTCCCCGCAGAACGTGGTCATCCAGGTGCTGAACGAGCGCGGGCGCGTCGTCGCGGGCACGCCCGAGGTGGAGGGCGGCGGGCGGATCGCCACGTTCGTCCCGGGCCGCTCCCGCGTCTACGCCGTCCGCGAGCTGTGTCCCCCGGCGGGGCTGGAAGGCTGCATGACGGTGGTGGCGTTCCGCGTCTACGAACCCGAGGGCGACTGGATCGTCTACACGGCCGTCCCGGCGACGCCCTGGTACGTCAGCGCCAACCTCCTCACCGTCCTGCTGAGCATGTCGGTGCTGGTGACCGTGCTGGCGTGCCTGCGGACGTGGGGGACCGTGGACCGCACGCTCGTCCCGGTGGACGCCATCCGCGCCGAGCTGACCGAGATCACCGCGAAGAAGTCCGGCCGCCGCGTCACGGTGCCGGAGAACCGGGACGAGCTGCGGCGCCTCGCGGAGGCGGTGAACGCGACCCTCGACCGGCTCGACGCCGCGCTGGAGCGGCAGCGGAGCTTCACGTCCGACGCGTCCCACGATCTGCGCAGCCCCATCGCGGCGGCGCGCGCGCAGATGGAGGAGGCGCTCATGTACCCGGACGAGGTCGACTGGCCGCAGACGGGACGGACGGTGCTGCAGAACCTCGACCGGCTGCAGGCGATCGTCACGGACCTGCTGGAGCTCGCGCGCCTGGACGCCACCGCCTGGCGCGGCGACGAGATCGTCGATCTCGGGGCGATGGTCACGATCGAGCTGGCCCGGTCGGAACGCTCCAAGCCGGTCGTCCCGCACATCCTGGACGACGTCACGGTGCGCGGCGACCGGCTGCGGCTCGTCCGGCTCTTCACGAACCTCCTCGACAACGCCGAACGGCACGCGGAGTCGCGCATCGACGTGCGCGTCTGGCGCGCGGGCGGGGACGCGTGCCTGGAGGTGCTGGACGACGGCACGGGCATCGCCGGGCAGGACCGGGAGAAGGTGTTCGAGCGGTTCGCCCGGCTCCCCGGGGGACGGCAGCGGGACCCGGGCGGCACCGGGCTGGGGCTGCCGATCGCCCGGGAGATCGCGCGGGCGCACGGCGGCGACCTGACGATCGAGGACAGCGACCGCGGCGCCCGGTTCGTCCTGCGCGTCCCGCTCGAGGAGCGCGACGGGGAGGGCTGACGGACCGGGGGCGGAAAGCAGAGAACCCCGCGGCCTTCGCGGGGTCGTGGGCCGGAGGTCCGGCCGGGGGCGGCGGCCGGGGCGGGCCCGCGCGGGGAGCGGGCACCGGCCGGCCGCGCCGGATCAGGTGACGGCGCGGAAGGGGCCACCGGGCAGGTGCATCCAGCCGCTGACCTCCGTCTCCTTCACCTTGCAGGTCATGGGCTCGTAGGCGGCGGCGTCCACGTAGCCGGGGCTGTGCGCGATCACCGACTCGTACACGAACGCCGAGGCTATGAACCCGAGGTCGGCGCCGGTGGCGGCCAGCCGGTCCTTGAACGGGCCGGCGTCCAGCAGCCGGGACGCCTGGATGAGGGGCCAGCCGGACACGCCCTGGCCGTCCGGCGTCACCGGCCCGACGTGCAGCGCGAGCCGGAGCTGGAAGCGGGCGAGCTCGCCGGCGCGGCCGTTGTGCCGCCGCAGCCGCGCCGCCAGCCAGGCGATCAGCGGGTCGACCAGGGACGTCGTCGGCACCTCGGGCGGGACGACGATGAGCGCGCCGTCGCCGCGGTCCTCGCGGTGGCAGGCGTGCCACGGCACGTTCGACATCGTGAACGCCTCTTGCAGCAGCTCGTACATGGTGCTCTTCACGGCGAGCCGGTCGCCGTCGTCGCGGTGGGCGCTGCTGTAGCCCGCGATGTCGGTGAACATGATCGTGCAGTTCTGCCCGGCCCAGTGCGGCGTGCCGCCCGGCCCCGGAGCGGGCTGTGGGCGAGGCCCGTACTGGTGCAGCACGGCGTGGTGGTTTCCGTGGGCGGGCACGCAGCAGGGTGACTGCGGGGGGTACTGGACGACCGGTGGTGCATGGGTCGTCATGGCGGGGCCGTGGAGGCACACATGGCCTTCGCAGGCCGCGATGGGCTCCGGCGCCGGTTCCCGGGGGGCGGGCGGGCCGCCGGGTTCGGCGAGCCGCGCGTACAGCTCGTCCTCCAGGACGATCAGGACCTGCGGGTGCCGGGTGAGGAAGTCGGCGAACGCGCGCGTCGACAGGACGAGGGCGTGGACGTCCTCGAGGGCGACGATCGTCGCGGAGCGGCTGCGCAGCCGCAGGGAGGCGCGCTCGCCGATGATGTCGCCGGGGCCCCGTTCGGCGAGGGCGCGTTCGCGCCCGTCCCGCCGGACGCTCACCCGGACCCGGCCGGAGCGGATCACGATGACGTGGCCGGCGATCTCGCCCTCGTGCCAGAGCACCTCGCCGAGCGTGAAGCGGACGGGTTCCGCGACCGCGAGGAACGCGGCCTGCTGCGCGGGTGACAGGGACCCCCAGAAGCCGCGCCGGGCCACCGGTCCGCCGGCGGGCGGCCGGACGGCGCCGCGTGGCCGATGCCGGACGTCCTTGCGGCGGCGTCCGGGGCAGGACGCGGGCGTCGCGCCGGGGGCGTGGTCGCGCACGTGCTCGTCCATCGGATCACCTGCCCGGGCGCCGCGGCGGCGCGGGACGCAGGAGCGGGACGGCGACGGTCGGGGGAAGAATCTTGCACGGTATTGACATGTTTTACCCCTCGAAGGGCGACTCCACGGCCTTTGCCGGATTCACTCGGGATCGCCGGTTGACTCCGGCCGTGCCGACGGAAGTCGCATCACCTATAGCCCGTACCGCGGGGTCGCGGTTAGACTGGGTGAGTCCGCAGGAAGCGTTTTACCAGGTCAGTACGGGTGTGCTCGCGTTATCGCAGGGCACCCTCGAAAGCCGGTCGGACGGCTCCGCGGTCCCGGGAGTCGCTCTCCACTTTCCGTCGATCCTCTTGGCTGCCAACCGGGTGATCGGCGGGAAGTGGGGGCGACTCTTCTCGTTGTTCCGGCCACTGCTGTTTCGGTCTACCGAAATGTCCGTCTTCAGTGTCGCCTCCCGTTCCGTCCCCGTCGCGGGATGTCGGCGGATGCTCGTCGAGCCTTCCGGCGATCCTCACGGTCTGTTCAAGATGTTGCTGTCGTTCTGGCGTGTCCCATCGCGGATGCTGCTAATCTGCTACCTAGCACGCTACAACATAGTCAGCCGACACGCAGCACACTGCCAGCAAGAGATGTGGTTATCCACGACGTTGCGAGGGCGCATGCGATGAACATCGATCCGGGGTCGGGGCGTACATGACTCGTTGGCGTCATGTATTCCGCCAGGTCACGTGGTGCAAGGTGGCAGTCGTGCAGCCGGCAACCATTACGCAAAGTGAGCGATCTCGATGACCAGTGATCAGGGGCCGATCGTCCAGAGCGCGTTGTTGCGCACCGAGCTCGTCCGCCTCCGCAAAGAGAAGGGGGTGACCCAGGAGCAGGTCGCGCGGCGGCTCGAATGGTCCCCGTCGAAGCTCATCCGGATCGAGGGCGGCAAGAACGCCATCACCCGCACCGACCTCCAGGCCCTCCTGTCGGTGTACGACGTGACGGCCGAGAGCCGGCAGGAACGCCTGCAGGAACTCGCGCGCGGTGCGCGCGAACCCGCCTGGTGGAACGCGTACAAGGGCGAGCTGGATCCGAACTACCTGGCGTTCGTGGGTTACTCGGCCGGAGCCTCCTATATCCGTCATTTTCATGGGACGGTCGTCCCGGGCCTGCTGCAGACGCCCGAGTACGCCGAGGTGCTCGAAACCGGCCGGGTGTCCACGCAGGCGAAGGCGTTCGGCGTGAAGCTGCGGATGCAGCGCCAGGAGGAACTCGCCCGCCGCGCGAACCCGCCGCGCCAGCTTTACATCCTGGACGAGGCCGTGGTGCGCCGGCATGTCGGCATCGCGTCGGACCCGGGCATCATGCCCGCCCAGCTCCGGCACATCGCCGACCGGGCGGAGGGCGACGAGCTGGTCAACGTCCGCATCATCCCTTTCAGCGCCGGTGCGCATCTCGGGCTGGACGGCCCGTTCGTCGTGCTGGAGTTCGAGGGCGGCCTGAACGACGTCCTGTATCTCGAGGGCCGGTCGGCGGCCAGCGCCCTCGTCACCGGCGATGACGACCGGATCACCGATTACCGGGACAACTTCGAACTGCTTTTGGAGCAGACGTTGTCCGCCGGCGATTCCATCGAGTTCCTCCGGAAGGCCGCCGAAGACCTGATGGCCTGACGTTCGTCCAGTTCCGACCGGTGGAGGTGACCGCGCCGACGACCCATCCCCAAGGCGAGTGGCCGTCATAGCACGCAGAGTGATCTTGTGTTCCCTTGTAGGCGGGATAACTGGAACCGCTTACACTCGTGATCGGGAAAATTTCCACAAGGTCGTGGTTCGTCGTGCCCAACTTGGCTCTCGCATGGTGGGCGCCCTCGCCCGATCCGCTGGCGGTACGGCGCTCACCGGCACCGGATGGAGGGTTGCCGGATGGTCTATCGGTCGTATCGGGGGGAGTCGCTGAACTGGCGCAAGGGCAGTTCGAGCACGAACGCCGACGAGTGCGTCGAGGTGGCGGCCGCCGGTCCGGCGGTGCTGGTCCGCGATTCGCATGATCACGGCGCCGGGATGCTCGAACTCGATTCCGCCCAGTGGCGGACGCTGGTGAACGCCATCAGGAACGGGGACCTGGACGCCCGTTGAGTCACGGGACCCCGCCACTCCGAGCTTTCGCGTAATTGGTGAACATCACGATGAAGTGACCTCTTTACCGGCAAATCCTGGCGAAGGCGGCAACGGACGACATCGGCCTCCGTCCCGGGGGCGGCGACCCCGGGACGGAGCCGCACCCCCGACGGCACGGACCCCGCGAGCGACCGCGGTGCACGGCGCCCCTGAGATGCCCCTGACGGCACCCTGAGCGGACCCTGAACGCCCTGTCCCGGCGGCGAACCGGCGCCTAACGTGATCAAGGTCCTCGGGCGGCGAGGACCGGCGCCGTCCCCGTTGGACGGCTCCCCCATGTGAAGGGCTTGGTTCATGCTGCGCAAGAACAGGCGGGCCGCCTGGACCGCCGCGGCCGCGGCGGGGCTCGCGATCGCCGGCGTCGCCGCGCCGGCGGCGTCCGCGGCGGAGCCCGCTCCCGCCTCCCGCATCACCTGGACGGCCTGCGGCGACGACCGCGGCGCCCAGTGCGGCACCCTCACCCTCCCCGTCGACTGGGACGACCCGGACGGCCCCGCGTTCGAGCTCGCCGTCGCGCGCCGCACGGCCCGCGATCCGGGCGCCCGCATCGGCACGCTCGTCTTCGGACCCGGCGGACCGGGCGATTCGGGCGTCTCCCGCGTCGTGGACGGCATCGACCGGTTCAGCGAGGACGTCCGGCGCCGGTTCGACATCGTCAGCTTCGACCCCCGCGGCGTGGGCGCCAGCGCGCCGATCAGATGCTCGACCGAGGTCCTGCTGGAGCGCCCGTCGCCGATCATGACGAGCGCGGCGGACTTCGCGGAGACGATCGCCTACAACGAGCGGGCCCGCGAGGACTGCATCGAGCACTCCGGCCCGATCTACGACAATGCCGACACGCTCAGCACGGTCAAGGACCTGGACGCAATCCGGAAGGCGCTCGGCGAGACCAGGCTGACCTTCCACGGCAGCTCCTACGGGACGCTCCTCGGCGAGCAGTACGCCGAGACCTACCCGGAGCGCGTCCGGGCGATGGTGCTGGAGAGCGTCGTCGACCACAGCCGCCGCGACGCGCGATCGTTCCTGACGTCCCAGGCATGGGCGGCGCAGGACTCGTTCGACGAGTTCGTCGCGTGGTGTGACCGCACCTCCGACTGCGCCTTGCACGGACGAGACGTCCGCGCGGTCTGGCAAGACCTGCGAGAGCGCGCGCGCCGGGGCGACCTGCACGGCCTCCCGGAAGCCGACCTGGTCCACGTCGCCTTCCGGGCGCTCTACGGCCCCGACCGGCACGAGCTCGCCCGGACCATCGCCGACCTCGACGCGGGCGAGGAACCGCCCCCGAACCGGGCCCCCGGCGGCCCCACCGCCAAGGACCCGTTCACGGGCGTCTTCTGCTCCGACTGGAGCCTCCCCGTCCGCGACTACCGGCACTGGCGGTGGCTGATGCGCCGGGTGGAGAAGGTCGCGCCCGACATGTCGTACACGCGCCCCGTCCGGGCCGCGGCCGCCTGCCTCGGCGCCCCGCAGCCCGTCGCCAACCCGCAGCACCGCCTCGACGTCCGCGGCCTGCGGACGCCGATCCTGCTCGCGAACGCCCGGCACGACCCCGCGTCCGGCTACAACTGGGCGACGAACGCGGCGCGTCAGCTCGGCCGCGAGGGCGTCCTCCTCACCTACGAGGGCGCGGGCCACGGCGGCTACAACCGGGGCGCCTGCATGCAGGGCACCGTCGACCGCTACCTCATCGACCTGAAGGTTCCCGCGCGCGGCACCACCTGCCCCGCCGTCCCCACGACCTGACCCGCACCGGCCCGTCGCGGCCTGCCCGCGCGCCCCACCCCGGAGATCAGGGGGCGGCCAGCCAGGCGTCGATCTCGGCGTGCAGGCGGGTCTTGGTCTCCGGCGGGGCGAAGGACGCGTCGACGGCGGTGCGGGCCAGGTCGGCGAGGGTGGCGTCGTCGTAGCCGAAGGCGTCGCGGACGTGCGCGTACTCGGCCGCGAGCGGGGTGTCGATGAGGGCGGGGATGTCGGTGTTGACGGTGACGAGGAGACCGGCGTCGCGGAGGCGCGGCAGGGGGTGGTCGGCGAGGGACGGTGCGAAGCCGAGGGCGACGTTCGACGTCGGGCACACCTCCAGCGGGACGCGGCGCTCGCGGACCTCGGCGACGAGGTCGGGGTCGTCGAGGACGCGGATGCCGTGGCCGAGCCGTTCGGTGCGTCCGGGGCCGAGCGCCTGCCGGATGCTCGCGGGCCCCTCGCCCTCGCCCGCGTGGTGCACGACGTGGAGCCCGGCGTCGCGGGCCGCCTCGAACACGTCCGCGAACGGGTCGCCCGGGTGGGATTCGTCGCCCGCCAGGCCGACCGCGACGACGCCGTCGTGGCGGCGGGCCAGGTCCAGGGTGCGCCAGGCGCGCTCGACGGGGCGGCGGCGGGAGTGGTCGAGCAGGAGGCGGCACTCGATCCCGAAGTCCGCGCGTCCGGCCTCGAGGCCCTCGAGGACGGCGGCGAGCGGCATGCCGAGGTCGCCGAGGCGCTCGCCGTGCGCGGCGGCGGTGAAGGACGGCTCCGCGTAGCGGGTGCCCTGGGCGGCCTCGTCGGCGCAGAACTCGTAGGCGATGCGGCGGAAGTCGTCCGGGCGCCGCAGGCACGTGCGGACGAGCTCGTTCTGCGCGAAGAACGCGTCGAACCCGCCGAACGCGGTCACGTGCTCAGGGACCTGGACGCCGTTGGCGGCGCCGATCTCGCGGAGCGTGTCCCACCGCGCGGTGTTCTCGAGGTGGACGTGCAGATGGGCCTTGGGGAGGGTCAGCAGATCGCGCACGCGCCGCAGGCTACGGTCCGGGACGCCCGCCCGGCGACCGAATTATCCGCCCGGGAGGGCGTAGCGGCCGTCGTCGAGGGGGTCGACGAGGCCGTCGGCGACGAGGGCGTCCAGGGCCCGTTCGCGCTGGACGGCGTCGGACCAGACGACGTCGAGGGCGGGCTTGTCCACGGGGCCGTCGGCGTCGCGCAGGACGGCGAGGAGGCGGCCGCGGCACTGCCGGTCGGTGCCCGCGTACGTCTGGCCGCGGCGCGGCGGGCCGTCGTAGGCGGGACGGCCGTCGCGGTGCCAGCGGCAGCGGTCCAGGACGGGGCAGTCGACGCAGCGGGGGGAGCGGGCCGTGCAGACGAGCGCGCCGAGCTCCATGACGGCGACGGCCCAGCGGGCGGCGGTCGGCGCGTCCGGCGGCAGCAGGGACTCGGCGAGCCGCACCTCCGCCCTCGTCTGCGACTTCGGCGGGTACTCGGCACCGGACACCAGGCGGGACAGGACGCGCCGGACGTTCGTGTCGAGGACGGCGTGCCGCTGCCCGAACGCGAAGCTGGCGACGGCCGCGGCCGTGTAGGCGCCGATGCCGGGCAGGGCGAGCAGGTCGGCGTGGGACGAGGGCACCTCGCCGCCGTGCCGGTCGACGATCGCGCGGGCGGCCTCGTGCAGCCGGAGCGCGCGGCGCGGGTACCCGAGCCGGCCCCACGCGCGGACGGCCTCGCCGGACGGTTCGGCGGCGAGCGCGGCGGGCGTCGGCCAGCGGTCCAGCCAGGCGCGCCACACGGGCAGGACGCGGGCGACGGGCGTCTGCTGGAGCATGATCTCGCTGACCAGCACGCCCCACGGTGTGGCGTCGTCCGCGCGCCACGGCAGGTCGCGGGCGTGGACGTCGTACCAGGCGATGATCGAATCGGTGTATGAGGTCATGGCGGACGGCCATTGTGGCATGCGGCGGGTCGTCGCCCGTGTCGCCCGCGCACGGTCGCATACTGACCGCATGGAGATCGACACCGACGGTGACGGCGGGCGGTACTGGCGCCGGCGCGTCCTGGCCCTCGCCGGGGTGCTCGGCGTGGTGGTCATGCTGGCGTGGGGGTGCATGCGGGGGACGACGGAGGAGCCGGTGAGCCGCACGGTCGCCGAGGCCGCGACGCCGCCGCCCCCGCCGACCGCGATGCCGACCGTCACCGTGACCGTGACGACGACCCCGACGCCGGGGGACGACGGCGCCGCCTGCGAGGACGACGACGTCGTCGTCACGCTCGGCGCCGCGGAGAAGAGCTACACCGGCGGGGAGAAACCCACGTTCCGGGTGATGGTCGTGAACACCGCCGAGAACACGTGCCGGTTCGACACCGGGACGCTGGACCTGCGGATCACGTCGGGCGACGACCGGATCTGGTCGTCTGCCGAATGCCGGGACGGGGACGCGGGCGAGGAGTCGCTGCGGCGGGGCGTCCCGTACGTCCGGGAGATCGTGTGGGACCGGCGGCGGGGCTGCGGCGGGGACGCGGCCAGGGCCGGGACGTACGTCGCCGACCTGCACGACCGGAAGGGGAAGCGGCGGGTGTTCAGGCTCGGCTGAACGTCACACGTACCGTTCGAGGATGGACGACTCGGCGAGCCGGGACAGCCCCTCGCGGACGCTGCGGGCCCGCGACTCGCCGACGCCGCCGACGGCCTGCAGGTCGTCGATGCCGGCGGCGAGGAGCTTCTGCAGGCCGCCGAAGTGCTCCACGAGCCGCTCGACGACCATGCTCGGCAGCCGCGGGACCTTCGCGAGCAGCCGGAACCCCTTCGGGCTGACCGGCAGGTCGAGGGCGTCGGGGCCCGCGAAGCCCATGACCTCGGCGACCGTGGACAGGTCGAGGAGCTCGTTGGCGGACAGGACGTCGAGGGCGGCGAGGATCGCGCCGACGCCGCGGGCCCGGGTGTCGTCGGACGGGTAGTCGCGGACGATCAGTTCCCGGTCGACGTCGACGCCCGACACGAGTTCGTCCAGTTGCAGGGACAGCAGCCGGCCGTCGGTGCCGAGCTCGACGACGTAGCCCTCGATCTCGTCGGCGATGCGGCGCACCATCTCCAGGCGCTGCACGACGGCGCTGACGTCGCGGACGGTGACGAGGTCCTCGATCTCGAGGGCGGACAGCGTCCCGGACACCTCGTCGAGCCGCAGCTTGTACCGTTCGAGCGTCGCGAGGGCCTGGTTGGCCTTGGACAGGATGGCCGCGGAGTCCTCGAGGACGTAGCGGATGCCGTCGAGGTACAGCGCGATGATGTGCATCGACTGGCTGACCGAGATGACCGGGTGGCCGGTCTGGCGGGCGACGCGCTCGGCGGTGCGGTGCCGGGTGCCCGACTCCTCGGTGGGGATCGTCGAGTCCGGCACGAGGTGGACGGCGGCCCGCACGATCCGGCTGTTGCCGGTGCCCAGCACGATGGCGCCGTCCATCTTCGCGAGCTCCCGCAGGCGGGTGGCGGAGAACTCCACGTCGAGCTCGAAGCCGCCTGAGCACAGCTCGGCGACGAGGTCGTCGTAGCCGAGCACGATCAGCGCGCCGGTGTGGCCCCGCAGGATGCGCTCCAGGCCGTCCCGGATCTGGGTGCCCGGAGCCACCGCGGCGAGCGTGGCGCGGCGTCGTTCGTCATGGGACTTGTCGTGTGCTGGCACCTGGCCCCCGGAGGTCGCTGGACGGCGTCAGTTTACCGAGCGGCCCCGTTCGCCGGTTCCTCCCCTGGTCGCAACCGGGGGCCGCACCGGGTAATACTCTGGCGCTACCCGCGTCACGGCGCGGTAAAGGCGACTTGCAGGGCCTGCTGCAGGCTGTCGACCTCCATGACCTTCATGCCCTCGTAGCTCGACAGCTGCGGGTCGGCGCGCTTGAGCGGCGAACCGTCCGCGAGTTCGAGGGACCCGCGCGGGACGACCGCGTGCTTGAACCCGAGCCGGTTGGCCTCCGCGAGCCGCCGCTGGACGCCCGGGACGACCCGCGCCTCCCCGGCCAGCCCCACCTCACCGAGCGCGATCAGGCTGCTCGACAGCGACTGCTCCACGGTCGAGCCCGCGACGGCGAGCGCGAGCGCGAGGTCGACGGACGTCTCGGTGAGCCGCACGCCGCCGACCGTCGACACGTAGACGTCCTGCTCGTGCATCGAGATCTTGCAGCGCTGCGCGAGGACGGCCAGCACCATCGCCACCCGGGACGTGTCGAGCCCCGAACTGGCCCGCCGCGGCGCCGGCAGGTGCGACTTCGCGACGAGCGCCTGCACCTCGGCGACGAGGGGGCGGCGCCCCTCGAGCGTCACGGTGACGCACGTCCCCGGGACCGGCTCGTCCCGCCGGGTGAGGAACAGCCCGCTGGGGTCCGGGAGGCCCACGATGCCGACCTCCGAGAGGTCGAAGCAGCCCAGCTCGTCCGTGGGCCCGTACCGGTTCTTCACCGCCCGGATCATCCGCAGCCGCGAATGCCGGTCGCCCTCGAAGTACAGGACGACGTCCACGAGGTGCTCGAGGAGCCGCGGGCCCGCGATCGCCCCCTCCTTCGTGACGTGCCCGACGAGCACGACCGTGATGCCCCGCTCCTTCGCGACCCGGATGAGGTTCGCCGCGACCTCCCGGATCTGCGTGACGCCGCCGGGCGCCCCGTCGACCTCGGACGTCCCGATCGTCTGGATCGAGTCGACGACCACCAGCGTCGGCTCCACCGCGTCGACGTGCCCGAGCACCGCCGACAGCTCCGTCTCGGCGGCGAGGTACAGCTCGTCGGTGATCGCGCCGACCCGGTCGGCCCGCAGCCGCACCTGCTCGGCCGACTCCTCGCCCGTCACGTACAGGACGCGCTTCGGCCCGCCGTCCTCGCCCTTCTGGGACGCGAGGGCCGCGACCTCGAGCAGCAGCGTCGACTTGCCGATGCCGGGCTCCCCGGCGAGCAGCAGCACCGCCCCGGGGACGATGCCGCCGCCGAGCACCCGGTCGAGTTCGTCCAGCCCGGTGGGCCGGGTCTGCGCGGACCGCACGTCGACCTGCCCGATCGGCCGCGCGGGCGTGCTGACCGGCCCCGCGCTCACCACCCGCGCGGGCGTCGCGGACGCGCCCTCGACGACGGTGCCCCACGTCTGGCACTCGCCGCACCGACCGACCCACTTGGACGTCTGCCAGCCGCACTCCGAGCACCGGTACGCCGCCTTGGCCGCCTTCGCCTTAGCCATAGCGACGAAGCCTAAAGCCCCCCACCGACAGTGTCGGTCCAAGGGGCGGCCCCTGGGACCGCCGGTGGCCGCGCGCGTCGGGCGGTCCCTCGTGGCCGGGGGCGTGCGGCGTGTCAGGCGTCCTTCTTCGCGCGTTCGATCAGGTCGGCGAGGTGGTCGGAGACGATGGCGGGGCGTTCGAGCATGGCCATGTGGCCGGCGGTGGGGACGACTTCGAGGCGGGCGCCGGGGACGCAGTCGGCGATCTTGAGGCTGTGCTCGACGGGGGTGAGCATGTCGTTCTCGGCGCCGATGACGAGGGTGTCGGCGGCGCCGAGGGCCGCGCAGTCGCTGATCACGTCCGTGCCGATCATTTCGCGGAGGAAGTCGACGAGGGCGTCCATCCGGGTGTCGGCCATCATCTGCTCGCCGAACGCGACGGCGGCGGGGGACGCGTCGGGGCCGAAGGCGACGAGGTCCTCGACGAGCATGGACGCGGTGCGGCCGAGGTGGCGGACGCGTTCGATGGCCGCGGAGCCGGCCCCGGCGGCGTGCAGGGCGCGGGGGAGGACGCGGTGGGTGGCGCGGGCGATGAGGGCGGGGAGTCCGAGGGTGACCTCGCCGAGGCCGCCGGAGGACGTGCAGAGCAGGCCGGTGGCGACGACCTTGCGGCCCATGAGGCCGGGGTTCGCGTCGGCGAACCGCATGGTGGTCATGCCGCCCATGGAGTGGCCGACGAGGACGACGGGGGTGTCTTCGGGGACGGTCGCGTCGATGACGGCGGCGAGGTCGGCGGCGAGCTGGTCGAAGGAGTGGCGGTCGCGGGCGCCGCCGTCGGAGCGGCCGTGGCCGCGCTGGTCCCAGAAGACGAGGCGGCCGAGGCCGCGCAGGGCCTTGCGCTGGAAGTGCCAGGAGTCCTGGGCGAGGGTCCAGCCGTGGGAGAACACGACGGCGACGTCGGTGCGGTCGTCGCCGTCGATCTCCGCGTAGAGGCGGGTGCCGTCGTCGGCGCGGACGGGGACGGGACGGCCGCGCAGCGAGCCGAACGGCTCCCCGGCGTGCGGGTCGGGGCGCAGCTGCAGGCGGCGGACGGCGCGGCGCTGCGCGGCCAGCCCGGCGCCGGCGCCGGCCGCGCCGAGCGCGGTGGCGGTCAGGATCGTGCGGCTCGTCGTGGCGACTCGGCCCATGGCCGGTTCCTCCCGTTCCCTCAGGTCGCGCACGCCGGGCGGGGCGGCGCGAACGGCTGCGCCGATTGTTGTACAGGTGATCCAGTAGGGCCAGGGGCGGGCCCTCGAATGTGACCGACTAGTCAGTAACTCACGGGCAACGCCACCATAGATTGACCGCGTAGTCCACTTCGAGCCCCTCGTGCTCGGCGAGCACCTCCGCGGCGAGGTCCGGGGGGAACTCGATGCGCAGGACGGCCGCGAGGTCGCGGCGGTCGTCGAACCGCCAGCGGATCGTCAGCGGCTCGCGCGCGAACCCGCGGCGCGTCCAGAACCGCTCGACCGCGTCCGGGTCGTACTTCGGCAGGCCGCGCCGGAACCAGCGGCCGAACGTCGAGCGGGTCGCGTCGTTGTCGATGATGAAGATCGCCCCGCCGCGCCGGACGACCCGGTCCAGTTCGGCGAGCCCCGGTTCGCAGCCGGGCCCGAAGAAGTAGGCCCAGCGCGCGTGGACGACGTCCACCGAGGCGTCCGGAAGCGGCAGGGCCTGCGCGGAACCGACACGGACGGTGACGTTCGCGGCGTCCCTCGTGCGGCGCGCGGCGGCCGCGGCGAGGCCCGCGTGCGGTTCCACCCCGACGACGCGCGCGGCCTCCGCGGCGAAGAACGGCAGGTGGTAGCCGGTCCCGCAGCCGATGTCGAGGACGGTCGCGCCGGTCCACGGGCGGATCGCGCGCATCGCCGCGGGGAGGACGCCGTCGGGGTCCACCGCGCGGTTCTCCAGCTCGTAGACCTGCGGGGAGTTCCAGATGTTGGGGCTCGGCACGGCGCCCGGAGCGATCTCGGCCACGGGGACAGAGCGTAGTCGGGCGATTCGGATCACGCAGGGGCGAGGGTTTCAACGCGGCTCCGGGCGCATAGTCTTTTCCGTACGACCACTGCCGAGCGATCACTGTGGCGAGGAAGCCTTGACCCCGCAGCACAACGGCGCCTTCTCTCCGGCACTCCGGGTGCCCGACGCTCCGATCACGCTGTCCACGGCGTCGGTGTACCCCGAGAAGGTGCCGAGCGCGTTCGAGATCGCCGCGCTGCTCGGGTACGACGGCGTCGAGGTGATGGTGTCGACGGACGCGTCCTCGCAGGACCTCAACGTCCTGCGGCGCCTCTCCGACTACCACCAGGTCCCGATCAAGTCGATCCACGCGCCGTGCCTGCTGCTCACCCAGCGCGTGTGGGGGCGCGAGCCGTGGGGCAAGCTGGTGCGCTCCAAGGAGGTCGCCGAGGAGCTCGGCGCGGAGGTCGTCGTCGTGCACCCGCCGTTCCGGTGGCAGCGCGACTACGCCCGCGACTTCGTCGGCGGCCTCGCCCGCATGCAGGACGAGACGGACGTGCTGTTCGCGGTCGAGAACATGTTCCCGCTGAAGGCGCGCGGCGCCGAGGCCGGCATGTACCTGCCCGACTGGAACCCGATCGACCAGGACTACCCGTACGTGACGCTCGACCTGTCGCACACGGCGGTGTCCGGTTCGGACGCGCTCGACATGGCCGGGCGGCTCGGCGACCGGCTGCGCCACATCCACCTGGCGGACGGCGTCGGCATCACGAACAAGGACGAGCATCTCGTCCCGGGGCGGGGTTCGCAGCCGTGCGGGCCGATGCTGGAGACGCTCGCCGAGACCGGCTTCCGCGGGCACATCGTCCTGGAGGTCAACACGCGGCGCGCGGCCAACCGCGCCGAGCGCGTCGAGGACCTGGCCGAGGCGCTCGCGTTCGCCCGCCTGCACCTCGCCGCGGCCGACCGCACCTGGGAGGTCACCTCCGGCGGCGAGGTCAGCCGCCGGAGCACCCGGTGACGTCCACGCGCGGGAACCCCGGCACGGACGGGACGGACGGCGCCCGCGGCGCCCGCGGGCCGGGGCGGCGGCCGGGGCGGACGGAGACCCGCGAGGCGATCCTCGCCGCGGCGCGCGAGCTGTTCGCCGAGAAGGGCTACGACGGGGCGTCGCTGCGGGCGATCGCGCGCTCCGCGGCCGTCGATCCCGCGCTCGTCCACCACTTCTTCGGCAGCAAGGAGGGGGTGTTCATCGAGGCGATGCGCTTCCCGGTGGACCCGGCCGTCCTGCTGCCGCGCATCATGGCCGCGCCCCGGGAGCGGCTCGGCGAGACGATGGCGCGCACGTTCCTGGGCGTCTGGCAGGACCCGGACCGCCGCGCCCCCATTCTGGCGATGCTGCGTTCCGCGATGACGAACGAGCGCGCGGCGGCGCTGATGCGGGAGTTCCTCACCAGCGCGCTGTTCGCCCGCGCGGGCGCCGCCACGGACGTTCCGCGGCTCCGGCTCCAGGCGGCGGCCGGGCAGATGATCGGCTTGGTGATCCTGCGGTACGTGCTGCGCGTGGAGCCGCTCGCGTCCGCCTCCGAGGACGAGATGGTCGAGCTCGTCGCGCCCGTCCTGCAGAACTACCTGGGCTGACCTTCCCGGCCTTCCGGCGTCTCTTGACCGGGGCTCCGCGCCGACCTAAATTCAACACATGATGAGTTCTACGCCGGCGGTGAGCGTCCGCGGCCTCCGGGTGGCGCGCGGCGGCCGGGACGTCCTGCACGGGCTCACGTTCGACGTGCCGCCGGGGTCCGTGGTGGGGCTGCTCGGCCCCAGCGGGTGCGGGAAGACGACGCTGCTGCGGGCGCTCGTCGGCGTGCAGATCGTCGCGGGGCGGCGAGGTCACCGTGCTCGGCGAGCCGGCCGGGTCGCCCCGGCTGCGGCGGCGCGTCGGGTACGCGACGCAGCGCCCCGCCGTCTACGCGGACCTGACCGTCGCCGAGAACCTCCGCTACTTCGCGTCCGTCCTGCGCGCCCCGCGCTCGGACGTCGACCGCGTCATCGGCGAGGTCGGGCTGGAGGGGAGCCGCGACCAGGTCGCCGCGACGCTGTCCGGCGGGCAGCTCGGCCGCGCCGGCCTCGCCGTCGCGCTGCTCGGCTCCCCCGACCTCCTCGTGCTGGACGAACCGACCGTCGGCCTCGACCCGGTGCTGCGGCAGGAGCTGTGGGAGCTGTTCCGCGGCCTCGCCGCCGGCGGCGCGACGCTGCTGGTGTCCAGCCACGTGATGGACGAGGCGCGCCGCACCGACCGGCTCCTCCTCATGCGCGAGGGACGGATCCTCGCCGACGGCACCCCCGAGGGCCTGCGCGCCCGCACCGGCGTCGACGACCTGGAGGCGGCCTTCCTGCACCTGATCGCCGAGACGTCCGGGAGCGCGGCATGAGCATCGCGATCACGCTCGCCACGGCCCGCCGCATCCTCGCGCAGCTCCGGCACGACCGCCGCACGCTGGCGCTGCTCGTCCTCGTGCCGTCCGTCCTGATGGTCCTGCTCCGGTACGTGTTCGACCGGCCCGCGCTGTTCGACCGTGTCGGCCCGCTGCTGCTCGGCGTGTTCCCGTTCGTGGTGATGTTCATCGTGACGAGCGTCGCCACCCTCCGGGAGCGGACCGGCGGCACCCTCGAACGGCTGATGACCATGCCCGCGGGCAAGCTCGACCTGCTGCTCGGGTACGCGCTCGCGTTCGGGCTCGTCGCGCTCGTCCAGGTCGGGGCCGTCCTGGCGGTCTCGCTGACCTGGCTCGGCCTCGACCTCACCGGCCCGCTCGGCGCCCTCGTCCTCGTCGCCGTGCTGGACGCCCTGCTCGGGATGGCGCTCGGCCTGTTCGCCAGCGCGTTCGCGCGGACGGAGTTCCAGGCCGTCCAGTTCATGCCCGCGTTCGTCCTGCCGCAGGCGCTGCTGTGCGGGCTGATCACGCCCCGCGAGCAGATGGCGTCCTGGCTGGAGGCGTTCTCGGCGGCGCTGCCGCTGACGTACGCCGTCGAGGGCATGCGGGAGATCGCGGGGGAGCGCGGCTTCAGCGGGACGCTCGCCGTCGACGTCGCCGTCATCACGGGCTCCACGCTCGTCGCGCTGCTGCTCGGCGCGGTCACGCTGCGCCGCCGCACCGCCTGAGCCGCCCGCCGGACCGTCCGTCCGAGCCGCCCGCCCGAATCGGACACTTGGCCGCAAGTAGCCCGTCTCGCTCGCCGTCTGCTGGTACCTTCTCCCGACATGAACCCCCAGGATGTTCCCGGTACCCCGGCGTCCCCGCGCCCCGACGGCCCGCTCCCGCGGAACGGGACGGACGCCCCGGCCGGCGGCGCCCCGGCCGGCGCCGCCGCGGAGAGCGGCGGCACGGAGAACGACGTGTTCTGGGGCTCGGGAGACAACGACGGGACGCCCCGCAAGCGGCGCTGGCCCCGCGTGCTGATCGCCATCGGCGTGTTCGTCGCGCTGATCGTCGCCGGGCTGGGCGGCCTGGTGTGGCAGCGGCAGTCGTCCTACAACGGCAACATCGACCGCATCCAGGGCGTCATGCCGGAGGCGAACCGGCCCGGCCCGAACGTCGCGGGCACCGAGAACTGGCTGCTCGTCGGCTCGGACCGGCGGTCGGACGAGCAGACGACGGGCGAGGGCAACGAGGCGTGGAAGCCGGGCCAGCAGCGCACCGACACGATCATGCTGATGCACCTGCCGGCGGACCGCAAGAAGGCGTACCTGATCTCGTTCCCGCGCGACTCGTGGGTGGACGTCCCCGGCTACGGCAAGCAGAAGATCAACGCCGCGTTCTCGTTCGGCGGCCCGAAACTGCTGATCCAGACGATCGAGGGCCTGACGGGCGTCCGCATCGACCACTACGGCGCGATCGACTTCGCCGGGTTCGAGTCGATGGTCGACGCGCTCGGCGGCGTCACCGTCAACATCAAGAAGAGCGTGTACGACCCGGCCCGCAAGGTGAACTGGGAGGCCGGGCCGCAGGAGCTGAACGGCGAGGAGGCGCTCCTGTTCGTCCGGCAGCGGTACAACCTGCCGAACGGCGACTTCGACCGGATGAAGCGGCAGCAGGCCCTCCTGCGGGCCCTCGCCAAGAAGTCCGCCGACAGCGGAACCCTGACGAACCCGCTCAAACTCGACCGGTTCCTGTCCGCGCTCACCAAGTCGATCAGCGTGGACGAGGGCGTGTCCGGCGGCGACCTCCGCTCCCTCGCGCTCAGCCTCCGCAACGTCCGCGTATCCGACGTGACGTTCCTGACGACGCCGTACAAGGGCACCGGCATGGTGCAGAAGCAGAGCGTCGTGTTCCTCGACCCGCCGAAGGCGAGGGTCCTGTTCGAGTCGGTGAAGTCCGCCGACATGGCGCAGTACGTCGAGCGGTACGGCGGCGGGAACAACCTCGGGGCCGTCTCGTAACCTGGTCGTGAGGCCGTGCGAGAGGGGTGCCCAGTGATCCGCCGGGCGTTGCTGGCCGCGTCGCACTCCGGCGGCGCGCGCCGCGTCGTCGAGACCGCGCCGTTCGCCCGCGACGTCGCGCGCCGGTTCATCGCCGGCGAGACCGCCGCCGACGCGGCGCGCGTCACCGAACGGCTCACCGGCGAGGGCCTGCTCGTCACCCTCGACGTCCTCGGCGAGGACGTCCACGACAAGGAGCGCGCCGAGACGAACGTCGGCACGTACCGCGAGCTCCTCGAACGGCTCCACGCCGAAGGGCTCGGCTCCCGCGCGGAGGTCTCGCTGAAGCTCTCCGCCGTCGGCCGGGCCCTCGACGAGGAGCTCGCCCTCGACAACGCCCGCCGCGTCTGCGAGGCCGCCGCCACCGCCGGGACCACCGTCACCCTCGACATGGAGGAACCCGAGGCGGTCGACGCGACCTTCCGGACCCTCCACGAACTCCGGCGCGACCACCCCACCGTCGGCGCGGTCGTCCAGGCGTACCTGCGGCGCGCCGAGGAGTACTGCGCGGACCTCGCCTACGAGGGGTCCCGCGTGCGCCTCTGCAAGGGCGCGTACGCCGCCCCCGAGGCGATCGCCTTCGTCGAGAAGGACGAGATCGACAAGTCGTTCGTCCGCTGCATGAAGGTCCTGATGGCCGGCAAGGGCTACCCGATGCTCGCCACCCACGACCCCCGCCTCATCGAGATCGCCGAGGCCCTCACGCTGCTGAACGACCGCGACGCCGGCACGTTCGAGTACCAGATGCTCTACGGGGTCCGCCCGCAGGAGCAGCGGCGGCTCGCCGCCGAGGGCGCCCAGGTCCGCGTGTACGTCGCCTACGGCCGCGACTGGTACGCGTACTTCATGCGGCGCCTCGCCGAGAAGCCCGCCAACCTGCGCATGGTCATGCGCTCGCTCGCCCCGGCGATAGGGTGGGCCGGTCGTCGAAAGGTGAGCCGATGATCGCGATCCTGGGTGCCGGGAAGATGGGCGAGGCACTCCTGTCCGGAGTGCTGCGGGCCGGGCGCCGCCCGTCCGACCTGGTGGCGACCGCGCGCCGCGAGGAGCGCGCGACGCTGCTCCGCGAGCGGTACGGCATCGAGATCGTCTCCAACGCGCAGGCCGCCGCGAAGGCCGACACGCTCGTCCTCGCCGTCAAGCCGCAGGACATGGGCGCCCTCCTCGCCGAAGTGGGACCGCACGTCCCGCCCGGACGGCTCGTCATCTCGATGGCCGCGGGCATCACGACGTCCTTCATCGAGGACCGACTCCCCGAGGGGACCCCCGTCGTCCGCGTCATGTCGAACACGCCCGTCCATGTGGACGAGGCCATGAGCGTCGTCTCCGCGGGCGCCCACGCGGACGAGACGCACCTGCACATGGCCGAGGAACTGCTCACCCCCGTCGGCAAGGTGCTCCGCATCCCCGAGTCCCTGCAGGACGGCGCCACCGCCCTCTCCGGCAGCGGGCCCGCGTACTTCTACTACCTCGTCGAGGCCATGGTCGACGCCGGGATCCTGCTCGGCATGCCCCGCGCCGCCGCCCTCGAGATGGTGATCCAGTCGGCCGTCGGCGCCGCCGTCATGCTCCGCGACTCCGGCGAGCACCCCGTCCTCCTCCGCGAGGGCGTCACGTCCCCGGGCGGCACCACGATCGCCGCGATCCGCGAACTCGAACGGCACGGCGTCCGCGCGGCCGTCCTCGAGGCCATCGAAGCGGCCCGCAACCGGGGCCGCGAACTGGCGAGCGGCTGACCCTCCGCGCGCACCGGGCCGCGCGCCGCGCCCCCGGACGTCCGGTGGACGCGGCGCGAGTTCGGACGGAGCCGGGCGGGAGACGTCGTCGCCGAGCGCGGAACCCGCCCGTCCCGATCCTCCCGTCCGGTCAGCGGCTTTCGACCGTGACGGAGGACGCCCCGGCGGACAGCAGGATCAGGTAGCGGTCCTCGGCGTCCCCGTAACCGGGGGTCTCGTCGTGGTGGCCGCGGCCGCGCGTGACCGGGACGTGGTCGTCCAGCCGGAGGTCCGCGATGCCCGCGATCGCCTCGATCCGCACCGGGACGTCCGCCGGGCGGGCCAGCACCAGGTCGTCGACGGACGCGAACCGGAGCGTGCGGCGCCCGCGCGGCCGGCCGAGCGCGATCCGGGCGTGCGCCAGACCCGCGTGGAACGCCAGCGACCGGACGTCCGCGCCCGTGAGGTCGGCGTCCAGGCCGGCGGCGCCGCCGTGCACGTCCACCGCCCACGGGACGCCCGCCGACAGCCGCACCGTCCCCCGCCCCGGGCGGTGCAGGAGCCGCGCGCCGAGCGGGTACTCGACGTGCACCGTGGCGTCGACCGACCACACCAGCGGCAGCGGGCCGGCGAACTCCGCCTCCACCAGCGCGTCGATCTCGTCGGACGCGCGCAGCGCGATGCGTCCGGTGCCGTTGTCGAAGCTGAGCCGCGCGACGTCGGGCGCCGGGGGCAGCGGCACGGTGACGCGCTCGGCGCGGACGCCCTCCTGCCCGGCCGCGGCCGCCTTCACGACGCGCCCCGGATCGCGCGCACGGCCGCGGCGACGGCGGCCGGGGCCGCGTCCGCGCCGCGCCACGCGACGAACCCGTCCGGACGGACGAGCAGCGCCCCGCGCGTGCCGATGCCGTGCGAGGACTCGTCCGCGCCCTTCAGTTCGCCGTCGCCGAACCGGTGCACCGTCACGCCGGGCTCCTCCAGCGCGGTCCAGCCGGTGGTGTCGCGCCCGGCGAGCAGGACGAACCCGTCGCCGTACAGGTCGAGGGTGGAGCGGCCGCCGCCGAGGTCGACGTGCGGGGCGCGGGCGCCCGGGCGCCCGTCGAGCCGTGCGGGCCGCAGTGGCGCGGGCGGCTCCGCGGGCGGCTCCGGCGCACCGGACTCGATGATCGCGGACGAGCGGTACCGGTAGCCCATCGACACCGCGCCGTAGTCGATGATCTCGGGGCCGTCGCCCGGTCCCATCCGGGACCCGAACCGGGCCATGGCCTGCTCCATCGTGAGCAGCCCGGTCGCGCGCCGCTCCGCCTCGTAGGTGTCGAGGAGCGCGTCCCCGGCCCGCCCGGCGTGCACCTCGGCGAGCTTCCACGCGAGGTTGTGCGCGTCCTGGACGCCGGCGTTGGCGCCGAGCCCGCCGGTGGGCGGCCAGGCGTGCGCGGCGTCCCCGGCGAGGAACACCCGGCCCGTCCGGAAGCGGCGGGCGATCTGCGCGCCGATCGGGAACCCGAGGACCTTCAGGTCCGTGCCGGGGATCTGCGGGCGGGGCGTCACCGCGACGTCCGGGAGCCCGGCGGCGGCCCGCACCATGCCGGCGATCTCGGCGTCGGTGAAGTCGGCGGGCGACCGGTCCGCCGGGTCGTAGCCGGTGCCGAACACCCAGCGGCGGCCGTCCGTCCCGTGCGGCATCATGATCGTGAACGGGAGCGGTCTCTGCAGGTAGGCGGTGCCGATGGCGCGGCCCCGGGTGGCGGGGGTCAGGTCGGCGTCGACGATCGCGGTGATCGTGTGGAAGAGCGTGCCGGGGCCGTCCAGCTCGACGCCGAGCGCCCCGCGGACCGGGCTGTGGAAGCCGTCCGCGGCGACGAGGTACCCGGCCCGGACGATCTCGGCGGTGCCGGTCGCGCGGTCGACGAGGCGCGCGGTGACGCCGTCGGCGTCCTGCTCGAACGAGGCCAGCTCGACGCCGTACCGGATGCGCGCGCCCAGCTCGCCGGCGCGGTCGCGGAGGATCTCCTCCACCCGGTCCTGGTCGACGTGGCCGAACGGGGCCGGGCTCGCGTCGGTGCCGACGTCCTCGGACGGCTCGTCGGACGATCCGTACTCGTCGTCGTTCAGGGTCTCCGCCATGACGGGCGTCCAGGCGTAGTCGGCGCCGGCGAACGCCGCGTCCCGCAGCGCCCCCTCGATGCCGAGCCCGCGGAAGATCTCCATGGTGCGGGGGGTGAGGCCGCGCGCCCGCGGGTGGGCCAGCAGGCCCGGGTGCCGCTCGACGAGCATGCAGGGGACGCCGCGCCGGGCGAGGAACGCGGCGCAGGCCAGGCCGGTCACCCCGCCGCCGCTGATCAGGACGGGAACCGGTGTGCCGGGACGGTCGGACATCTCGTCGCTCCTTCGGGTCGGATGCTCCGAGCGTGCGCGCTAAGGCCCGTCCGGCACGTCCGGCGAACGCCTTATCCGGGGCCTCAACCCCTGGTGCGTCCGTCCCGGCCCGGCTACGTTCGCTTAATGATCACCGATCGGGGACGGCTGGTGGGCAGGCGGGAGCAACTGGCGCTCGTCGACGCGGCGTACCGGGACGCGGAGGCGGGCGAGCCCCGGTTCGTCCTGTTCGCCGGGGACGCGGGGATCGGCAAGACCCGCCTGATGGAGCACGTCGCGGAACGGCTCGGGGCGTCCGGCGCGCGGGTGCTGCAGGGCGGATGCGTGGAGCTGGGCGCGGAGGGGCTGCCGCTCGCCCCGGTGACCGCGATGCTCCGCACCCTGGTCCGCGAGTTCGGGCGGGACGGCCTCGACGGGCTCGCGCCCGGCGCGGCGGCGCTCACCCGGCTGCTGCCCGGCCACGACCTCCCCCCGCCGGACGACGCCGCGGCGGCGGACGTCCGGGACGAGCCGGACGCGGTGCGGGCGCGTTCGTTCGAGCTGTTCGCGGCCGTGCTGGAGCGGCTCGGCGGCGAGCGCCCGCTGGTCCTCGTCGTCGACGACCTGCACTGGGCGGACCCGTCCACCCGCGACCTGCTGGGCTTCCTCGCCCGCCGGCTGCGCGGCGTGCGCGTCCTGGCGCTGCTGGCGTTCCGGACGGACGCGCTGGGCCGCCGGCATCCGCTGCGCGCGTTCGCCGCCGAGCTGGCGCGGCTGCCCGCCGTCCGGCGGATCGACCTGCCGCCGCTCGACCGCGCCGAGACCGCGGAGCTGCTCGCGGCGGCGCCCGGCGCGGAGCGTCCCGCCGAGGCGCTGGTGGACCGCGTCTACCGGGAGTCCGGCGGGAACCCGCTGTTCGCCGTGGAGGTCGCCCGCGCGGCCGGGGCGGGCCTGCCCGACACCCTCCGGGACCTGCTGCTGCGCCGTTTCGCGGAGCTGCCGGACGCGGCGCGCGACGTCGTGCGGCTGGCGGCGGCGGGCGGGCCGCGGGTCGCGCACGGGCTGCTCGCCCGGGTCTCCGGGCGGCCCGCGCCCGAGCTGCTGGCCGCGCTGCGCGCCGCGACCGACGCGCACGTCCTCGTGCCGGACGGCGAGGACTACGCGTTCCCGCACACCCTCCTCTACGAGGCGGTCGTGGACGACCTGCTGCCCGCCGAGCGGACGGCGCTGCACCGCGCGTACGCGGCGGCGCTGGAGCACGATCCGGCGCGCGCGCCCCCGGACGGGGCCGCCGCCGAGGCGGCGTTCCACTGGGCCGAGCCGGGCGACGCCGGCCACGTGCTGCCCGCGCTGCTGCGCGCCGCGGAGGCCGCCGGGGCCGTGCAGGCGCGCGCCGAGCAGGCGCGGCTGCTGGGCCGCGCGCTGGAGTTCTGGCCGCCGGACGGGACGGCCGCGCGGTTCGCCGCCGTGGAACGCTCCCTCACCTCCGCGTCCTGGGCGGGCGAGTTCCTGTGGACGCTGGACGTCGCGGACCGGGAGCTGGTGGAGGAGACCGATCCCGGCCGCGTCGCGATGCTGCACGCCCACCGCGGCATCGCCCTGCACAACCTGGGCCGGGACGCCGCGCTCACCGCCGTGGACGAGGCGCTGCGCGAACTCGGCGGCGACGGCGTGGATCCGCTGCCGCGCGCCCGCGCGCTCGACATGGCCGCGGCGGTCTGCATGCTGCGCGACCGTCCGGAGCGGGCGCTGGACGCGGCCACCGAGGCGATGCGGCTGGCCGCCGACCTGGACGAACCGGGCCTGCACGCCAACGCGGCGACCACCGCCGCGACCGTCCTGGCGAACCTCGGCCGCTACCGGGAGGCCCTCGACGCGCTCCCCGAACCGGCCGAGGACCCCGCCTGCGCGTACGGGTCCCGCATCGTGCAGACGGCGCGGGTGGAGCTCAACCGGGCCGAGGTGCTCGCCGCGCTCGGCCGCCAGGCGGACGCCGCCGGCGCCGCCGTCCTCGGCCTCGCCCTCGCCCGCGCCGCCGGGCTCGCCCCCACCCTCGGCGCGCTCCT
>NZ_JBHTJA010000068.1:0-37687 GCF_042675525.1 Actinomadura sediminis | reverse complement strand
GGGACGGGCCCGCGGCGCGGGCGCCGGGACGCGAACGCCGCGGACGTCGAGCGCCTCCTCGATGCGGTTCACGACCGTCTCGATGAAGGCGTCGTCGTAGTCGGGACCCAGTTCCCGCCGGGCGGCCAGCGCCGCGGCCAGGTCCTCGCGGGGCAGGCGTGGGGTCGTCATGGTCCGGTTATACGTGCGTCCGCCGCGCCGGGACGTCACCCGGAGGGGGTAACCTCCGGGTCCCTCGCAGGGGGCGGGCGGACGGGCCGGCGGCCCGATCCCGCCCACCCGGCTACCCGTCGGTACACTGCCGCTTTCGCCGCCGAGACGCTCCGGAGGTTCCCGTGAGAGTGCGGGCCCGAATGACCGCCCTGGCCGGGTGCGCGGCCGCCGCGCTCGTCCTCACCGGCTGCGGCGGCGGGGAAGGCGGCCACGGCGGGACGGACGCCGCCGGGTCCGCGCCGCCCACGACGATGGCGCCGCTGCCCGAGGTGTCCCCGGCGGCGGTGAAGCCGCTCGTGGGGCGCTGGGTCGGCAAGGCCGAGGACTACTTCCGGTTCACGGCGGACGGCAAGGGCGTATGGATGAAGGGCGGCCATGAGCTGTGGAAGGGCAGCGTGATCCCCGAGGGCGGGCGCGAGTACCGGTTCTCCTGGGAGGGCGGCGACCCGAAGACCGCGTCCTACTGGGGTGTCACCCTCGGTGAGAAGGGGGACGAGTTGACGTTCGCCGGGACGAACCAGACGTACACGAAGGTCAAGGGATGAGCGAGAGCACCGTGTCCGAGATCGCCTCCGGGGTGCCGGCCGGCGGCGCGTTCGCGTCGCCCGCCGACGCGGCCGCGCGGCTGGCGGGCGTCCGGTACCTGACCGATGAGGCGATCGCCACGACCGTCTTCCTCGCGCAGGCGCTGGGCAAGCCGCTGCTGGTGGAGGGGCCCGCGGGCGTCGGCAAGACCGAGCTGGCGAAGGCCGTCGCCGCGGCCACCGGGTCGGAGCTGATCCGGCTGCAGTGCTACGAGGGCCTGGACGAGGCCCGCGCCCTGTACGAGTTCAACTACAAGAAGCAGCTCCTCGCCATCCAGGCGGCGCCGGAGGACCGGGCCTGGCAGGAGACCCACGACGACATCTTCTCCGAGGAGTTCCTCCTCGAGCGGCCGCTGCTGGCCGCGATCCGCCGCACCGGCCCGACCGTCCTGCTCATCGACGAGGCCGACAAGGCCGACGTCGAGGTCGAGGGGATGCTGCTGGAGGTCCTGTCGGACTTCCAGGTCACGATCCCCGAGCTCGGCACCGTCGAGGCCGTCCGGCGCCCGTTCGTGTTGATCACCTCGAACGCGGCCCGGGAGCTGTCGGAGGCGCTCAAGCGCCGCTGCCTCTACCTGCACCTCGACTACCCCGCGCCCGAGCGGGAACGCGACATCGTCCTGGCGCAGGTCCCCGGCATCGAGGCGGAGCTGGCCGAGCAGCTCGTCCGGACGGTCGGGACGCTGCGGGCGCTCGAGGTCAAGAAGGCCCCGTCGATCGCCGAGACCGTCGACTGGGCGCGCACCCTGCTCGCCCTCGGGCTGGACGACCTGGACGAGGCGGCCGTCGCCCGCACTCTCGGCGTCGTCCTCAAGCACGCGTCCGACCAGGAGCGCGCGGCGAAGGAACTGGGGCTGGGCTGACATGGCGTCGCTCGTCGACCGGCACACCGGGTTCGTGGCGGCGCTGCGCGAGGCCGGGCTGCCGGTGTCGGTCGCCGAGGGCCTGGACGCGGTCCGCGCCATGCGGGCCGTCGACCTGCTCGACCGGGAGGCGCTGCGCGCCGCGTACGCCGCCACCGTGGTCAAGCGGCCCGCGCACCGCCTCGCGTTCGACCGGCTGTTCGACCTGTGGTTCCCGGCCGCGGTCGGGGACGGCGCGGGCGCCCCGCCCGAGCGGGCCGCGCGGACGCTCGGCGCGGACGGGCGTCCCGTCCCGGCGCCGCTGGACCCGCGGGTGCGGCTGCGCCGGGAGGAGCTGGCGGACCTGCTGCTGACCGGGGACGACGCGGGCCTGCGGCAGTTCGCCCGGACGGCCGTCGCCGAGTACGGGCGGCCCGAGGGCCAGGAAGCCTGGTTCTCCTCCGGCGTCCTGCGGGCCCTGTCGCCCGAGACGCTCATGGCGGGGCTCCTGAACGCCGTGCTGCAGGGGCGGGAGCGGGGAGGGATGGCCGAGCGGGTCGCGCGGCGCACCTTCCGCGACCGCATCGCCCGGTTCGAGGACCTCGTCGCCGGGGAGGTGCGGCGGCGCATCGCCGAGGACACCGGCGTGGAGCGGACCGCCCGGCTGACGGTCCGGCCGCCGCTGGAGCGGCTCGACTTCTCCAGCGCGGGCCGCGCCGAACTGGACGCGCTGCGCCGCGAGGTGTATCCGCTGGCGCGGCGCCTCGCCACCCGGCTCGTCCAGAAGCAGCGGCGCGGCGACCGCGGGCGGCTGGACTTCCGCCGCACCGTCCGCGCGTCCCTGGCCAGCGGGGGAGTGCCGCTGACCACGCACTACCGGCCGCGCCGCCCGCACAGGCCGGAGCTGGTCGTGCTGTGCGACGCCAGCGACTCGGTGTCGGCGTTCGCGCACTTCACGCTGCTGCTGACGTTCGCGCTGCGCGAGCAGTTCACCAAGGTGCGGGCGTTCGCGTTCATCGACGCCACCGACGAGATCACCAAGTACTTCCAGCCGGGCGCGGACGTCGCCGACGCGATGACCCGGATGGCGAAGGAGGCCGACCTCGTCTGGATCACCGGGCGCTCCAACTACGGGCACGCGATCAAGGTGTTCGCGGACCGGTACGGGGACGCGGTCGGGCCGAGGACGTCGCTGCTGATCCTCGGCGACGCCCGGTCCAACTACGGGGAGCTGTCCCTGCCGGTCCTGCGGGACCTGGTGGGCCGGGCCCGCCACGCCCACTGGCTGAACCCGGAGCCGCGCCGGCTGTGGGACACCGGCGACTCCGCCGCGTCCCGGTACGGCGAGATCGTGGAGATGCACGAGTGCCGCAACCTCGCCCAGCTCGCCGCCTTCGTGGAGGACCTGGCCTAACGCTCCCGGATGGCGAGGGCCAGCGCGGCGTAGGCGAGCGCCGCGACGGCCGAGACGACGAGCGCGACGTTCGTCCCGTGCGCCAGCGCGGACGGGTCGTGCCCGGAACCGGTCGCGACCGCCCCGACGACCGCGACGCCGACGGACGCGCCGATGTAGCGGGCGGTGTTGTTCGCGCCCGATCCCATGCTCGCGCGGTCGGCGGGCACGCTGTCGACGGCGAGCCGCGCGAGCATCGCGTTCGTCAGCCCGCTCGCGACGCCCGCGACGGCGAGGCCCGGCGCGAGACGCCACCACGGCGCCCCCGGGGCGAACACCGCCATCGCCAGCTCGCTCACCCCGGCCAGCGCGAACCCGGCCGCCAGCAGCCGGCGGACGGGGAGCCGGGCCGGGAGGCGGTGCGCCTGCAGCGCTACGAGGAACGACAGCCCCGACCAGATCGCGAGGACGAGCGCCGCCGCGAGCGGCGACATGCCCATCACCAGGCTCATCATCGTCGCCGAGTACGTCATGACGCCGATGACGGTGAGCCCGGTGACCAGCGCGCCCGTCACCGACAGCAGGAACGCGGGTCGCCGGAACAGCGCGAGGTCGACCATCGGCTCGCGGCGCCGCGCCTGGACCGCGACGAACGCGGCCAGCAGCGCGGCCGCCGCGGCGAACAGGGCGAGGACGCCGGGGCTCGTCCAGCCGGTGCGGCCCCAGGTGATCGCCGCGACCAGCGCCCCCACGCCGAGGCTCATGGTGACCAGGCCGGGCACGTCCAGGCCGCGCGGGCGCTCGGCGCGGGACTCCTCCAGCGCCCGGGCGGCCACGGCGGCGAGCAGCGCCGCGGCGGCGACCGTCGCCCAGTACCAGAGCCGCCAGCCGCCCAGCACGGTCAGCCCGGCGGCGGCGATCGGGCCGAGGGCGATGCCGAGGCCGACCATCGCGCCCCACGTGCCGGTGGCGCGGGCGCGGCGCGGGCCCGGCGCGAAGGAGGCGGCGACGATGCCGAGGCCGGTCGCCAGCAGCGCGGCGCTCGCGGCGCCCTGCACGATCCGTCCGGCGACGAAGGTGAGGGCGTCCGGCGCCAGGGCGCACGCGACGCTGGAGACGGCGAGGAGGGCCGCGCCGAGCACGAACATCCGCTTGCGCCCGTGGTCGTCGGCGAGGCTGCCCACGGCGAGCAGCGCCGCCGCCAGCCCGAGGCTGATCGAGCTCATCAGCCAGATCTGCGCGGTCGCCCCGGCGTGCAGGCCGCGGGCGGTGTCGGCGAGCGTCGCCGCCGGGGCGCAGTAGTTCATGAGCGCCAGCAGGGTGGCGGCGGCGGGCAGGGCCAGCGCGGCGGAGGGGCCGGCCGCGCGGCGCCCGGGTGCCGCCGGTGTCGCCAGGGTCGTCATGCGCACTCCCGTGGTGGTCCGGTGAACGAAGCGGTTCGGTCAATGAACTTCGCGACCGTAGCACGGCTTGGTTCGTTCAATGAACCCAAGCTGGGATAGTGTGGGCGCATGGCACTCGGCAAGGACTACGCGGCACAGGACTGCTCGCTGGCCCGCGCCCTGGAGGTCGTGGGAGAGCGCTGGACGCTGCTGATCGTCCGGGACGCCATGTACGGCGTCCGGCGGTTCAGCGACTTCCTCGTCCATCTGGACATCCCGCGCGCGGTGCTGTCGGCGCGGCTGCAGTCCCTCGTCGAGGCGGGAGTGCTCGCCAAGGACGGCCACGACTACGTCCTCACCCAGGGGGGCCGCGACCTGTGGCCCGTCGTGCACGGCCTCGCCCGGTGGAGCGAGGAGCACATGTCCGCCGAGCCGTGCCGCCTGTTCGTCCACGTCGCCTGCGGCGCCCGCGTGCGGCCCGACGGGACGTGCCCGTCCTGCGGCGCCCTCGTCCCGATGGAGGACCTCGAGATCCACGCCGGGCCGGGCGTCCGGAACCGCGACGACCCCGTCAGCCGGGTCCTGCGCTCGCCGCACCGGCTGCTGGAGCCCATCCGGACCTGACGCCGGGGAACGGCGGCCCGGCCCGGCCCCTCAGGTGCCGAGGGCGCGGGCGATGAGCTCGGCGACGGCGTCCGGGTCGAGGTGCTGGCCGGTCACGCTCGCCAGGTTCTCCTGGTAGATCAGCACCGCCGTGAACGTCGCCGCCGCGACCTCCAGCCGCGCCTGGTCGCCGCGCGCGCCCGGCAGCGCGAGCTCCAGCGCGTGCCGCGCCCGCAGGAACACCTCGCCGTTCAGCCGCCCGAGGCGTTCCCGGACGGACGTGTGCGTGTCGGCCTCGCGGAACAGGATCCGGCGCATCGCGGGGGACGCCCGCAGCGGCAGCCTGCGGGCCAGCCGCGACAAGGTGCCCGCCGGGTCGCCCGGCACCGCGTCGTCCATCCCGCCGCCGGACGCGTCCAGCTCCTCGACGAACGTGCGCTCGTCGATCAGCGCCACGAGGACGTCCATCTTCTGCGGGAAGTAGTGGAAGACGAGCCCCTTCGGGACCTTGGCCCGGCGCGCGATCCGCGCCGTCGACGTGGCCTCGTAGCCGCGCTCGGCGAACAGCGCCTCGGCCGCGTCCAGGATCCGGGTGCGCGAGGAGACCTCCCCGTCGCCGCCCTCCGCCTGGCCGGGGCCCGGCCGGTGCTTCCCGGACGACCGCGTTCTCATCGGCGCTCCCCCCACATGCCGGACGGCCCCGGACGCGCGGGCGTCCGGGACCGCATCGGGTACGGATTCAGGTCGCGGCCGGCGTCCGGCCGCGCGCCCGGGTGGCTCCCCACAGGCCGACGATAGTCGCGACGGCGCCGGCGATCCATGCCGTCCAGGCCGCCGCGTCGGCGCCGGTGAAGCCGAACGCCCACGGCGACACGAAGATCAGCAGGGCGAACGCCGTCGTCGTCCACGCCGTCGGGCCGGGCGCGCCGAGCAGCGCGTACAGGCCGGCGAGGGCGAGCAGGGCGCCGAGCACCATGAGCGGCTGCTCGCCCGCGTCGTCGGCCCACAGGCCGGGGGCGAGCAGTGCGACGAGGCCGGCCACGAAGGCCACCCCGTCCTGCCACGCGAACTTGTCCATGTGCCACCTCCGGGGGGTCGTGCTCCAGCGGATCCGGTACCGGAGAGGCTGCCCTGATTGACCGACCGGTCAACCTGACCGGAAGGACGGTCTCATCCCTCTTTCCGGTGACATGGGCGGCACCCGCGGACAGCCGGCCCGGACCGGCTACCCTGCACGCCCATGGAGACCGATTCGGCGGACGATCCCGGCCCGGGGACCGGCGCGGCGCTCGCCCCGGCGACCGCGCCGCGGCCCCGGCGCAGCCTGCTCGGCCCCCTGTGGCGGCTGATCGACGGGCGGCCCGGCGACTCGCGGGCCGCCGTCGCGCGGCGCGCCCGGATCCTGGTCACGGTCGCGACCGGGCTGGCCAACCTCGGCGGCGCGCTCGTCGTGCTGCTGTTCGCCGTCGTCGTCCCCGACCCGGTCGGGGACGTCTCCGAGCGCATCAAGCTGGTCAACCTGGTCGTCTTCACCGTCTACGTCGCCGCCGCCGTCCCGGTCGGGCTCCTCCTCGGCGAACGGTTCTTCCGCCGCGTCCGGCGCCTGGCCGAACGGCACGACGAGCCGCAGCGCCGCGAACGCTCCCTGCTGCTGTACGGGCCGCTCCGGCTGATGGCGCTGCACCTGACGCTGTGGGGCATCGGGACGGTCGGCTGGGTCCTGATCAACCTGCCGTTCTCCTGGCTGCTCGCCGTGAAGCTCGGCCTGACCAGCCTCCTCGGCGGCCTCACCACCTGCACGATCGTCTACCTGCTCACCGAGCGGCTGCTCCGCCGCGCGGTGACCACCGCGCTGCGCAGCGAGCTGCCGCGCCGCACCGGCCTGCCCGGCGTCGTCGCCCGGTCCGTCCTCGCGTGGGCGCTCGGCACCGCCGTCCCGATCCTCGGCCTGATCACCCTGGCGGTCGGGTCGTTCCTCATCGCGCGGATCACCGTCCGCGACTTCGCCGTCGCGGTCCTCACCCTCGGCGGGATCGCCCTGGTCATCGGCTTCTTCGTCACCTACGGGGCGGCCCGCGCGATCGCCGACCCGGTCGAGTCCGTCCGGCACGGCCTCGCCCGCGTCCAGCACGGCGACCTGGACGTGGAGGTGCCCGTCTACGACGGGAGCGAGGTCGGGCTCCTGCAGGCCGGGTTCAACCACATGGCCGCGGGCCTGCGCGAGCACGAGCGCCTCCGGGACCTGTTCGGCCGGCAGGTCGGCGCCGACGCGGCCCGCGTCGCCGTCGAGCGCGGCGTCGACCTCGGCGGCGAGCTGCGCGAGGTCGCGGTGCTGTTCGTCGACATCATCGGGTCCACCCGCCTCGCCGCGGACCGCCCGCCCGCCGAGGTCGTCAAGCTGCTCAACGACTTCTTCGCCGTCGTCGTCGAGGTCGTCGGCGCGCACGGCGGCTGGATCAACAAGTTCGAGGGCGACGCCGCCCTGGCGATCTTCGGGGCGCCGCTCGACCTGCCGGACGCGCCCGCCCGCGCCCTGGCCGCGGGCCGCGAGCTCGCCGCCCGGCTGCGCGCCGAGGCCCGCGGGGTCGAGGCGGCCGTCGGGGTCTCCGCGGGCGAGGCCGTCGCCGGGCACATCGGCGCCGAGGAGCGCTTCGAGTACACCGTGATCGGCGACCCGGTGAACGAGGCCGCGCGCCTCACCGACCTCGCGAAGGCCACGCCCGCGCGCGTCCTCGCAGCCGGGGCGCTCCTCGACGCCGCCGGCCCGGACGAGGCCGCCCGCTGGGCCCTCGGCGACGAGGTCGTCCTGCGCGGCCGCACCCGCCCCACCCGCCTCGCCGCGCCCGCGGACGAGCCGTCCTAGCGGCGACGGCACGGGCGGGCGCGGCGGCGTCCGGTGTCAGTGGCCGCGGGCGATCCACGCGTCGAGGTGCGGGGCCTCCTCGCCGATCGTGGTCGCGTCGCCGTGGCCGGTGCGGACGACGGTGTCCTCCGGAAGCGTCAGCAGCCGCTCCCGGATCGACGTGATGATCGTCGGGAAGTCGGAGAACGACCGCCCGGTCGCCCCCGGACCGCCCTTGAACAGGGTGTCGCCCGAGAACACCGTGCCCAGTTCGGGGGCGTGGAGGCACACGGCGCCCGGGCTGTGGCCGGGAGTGTGCAGGACGGTCAGGTCCGTGCCCGCGATCGTGACGACCTGCCCGTCCGCCAGGGCGCCGTCCGGGTCGCGGTCCGGGTGCCGTCGCTTCCACAGCATCAGGTCGTCCGGGTGCAGCAGGACGGGCGCGCCCGTGGCGTCGGCGAGGGCGGGCGCCGCGTCGATGTGGTCGTCGTGCGCGTGCGTCGACACGATCGCCGCCAGCCTCCGGCCGTCCAGCGCCCGGTGGATCGCCTCGGCGTCGTGCGCGGCGTCGACGACGATCGCCTCGTTCTCGTCGCCGACGATCCAGACGTTGTTGTCGACCTCCCAGGTGCCGCCGTCCAGCGAGAACGTCCCGGAGGTGACCAGGTGGTCGATGCGGGCCGCCATCAGAGCATCACCACCGAGCGCAGGACGTCGCCGTGGTGCATCTTCTCGAACGCCGCCTCGACGTCGCCGATCCCGATCGTCTCGGTGACGAACGCGTCCAGGTCGAGGCGTCCCTGCAGGTACAGGTCGATCAGCATCGGGAAGTCGCGCGAGGGCAGGCAGTCGCCGTACCAGGACGACTTCAGCGAGCCGCCGCGGCCGAACACGTCCAGCAGCGGCAGCTCGAGCTTCATCTCGGGGGTCGGCACGCCGACCAGCACGACCGTCCCGGCGAGGTCGCGGGCGTAGAACGCCTGCTCGTAGGTCTCCGGGCGGCCGACCGCATCGACGACCACGTCCGCGCCGAACCCGCCGGTCAGCTCCCGCACGGACTCGACGACGTCGGCGTCCTTCGCGTGGACCGTGTGCGTCGCGCCGAGCGACGTCGCGGTGGCGAGCTTGCGCTCGTCCAGGTCGATCGCGATGATCTTCGCCGCGCCGGCCAGCCGCGCGCCGAGCACCGACGCCGCGCCGACCCCGCCGCAGCCGATGACCGCGACCGAGTCGCCCCGGCCGACGTTCCCGGTGTTGATCGCCGCGCCGAGCCCGGCCATCACGCCGCAGCCGAGCAGCCCCGCGACCTCCGGCTTCGCCGCCGGGTCGACCTTCGTGCACTGCCCGGCGGCCACCAGCGTCTTGTCGGCGAACGCGCCGATGCCGAGCGCGGGCGTCAGCTCCGTGCCGTCCTCCAGCGTCATCCGCTGCGACGCGTTATGGGTGTCGAAGCAGTACCAGGGGCGTCCCCGCAGGCACGCCCGGCACTGCCCGCACACGGCCCGCCAGTTCAGCACCACGAAGTCGCCCGGCTCGACCTCGGTGACGCCCTCGCCGACCGACTCCACCACCCCGGCGGCCTCGTGCCCGAGCAGGAACGGGAACTCGTCGTTGATCCCGCCCTCCCGGTAGTGCAGGTCGGTGTGGCAGACCCCGCACGCCCGGACGTCCACCACCGCCTCCCCGGGGCCGGGGTCGGGGATCGTGATCGTCTCTATCCGCACCGGCTCCCCCTTGCCGGGTGCGACGACCCCGCGTACCTGCTGCGCCATGCTCTTGTCTCCTCGTCGTTGCGGTGTCCGACGACCCTATAAATCCCCGCCCCGCCCGTCTCACGCCACTTTCATCCTCCGGAAAAACTCGTTCCGGCCCGGAGGGGACGCGAGGATCTACGCCTTCGGAGGGACACCGGACCCGCTCGGGTAGCGGGTCCGAGATCGCCATTGCGGGTGTGGAGCGCGCGGGAGGGCCGGCTGAAGGCTTGGGGGACCGATCACGGAAGGGGATCCCATGTTCCGTCCCACCGCCCGCATCACCGCCGGCGTCACCGCCGGTCTCGTCGCCGGGACCGTCGTCTCGGGCGCCGTCACCGCCGGTGTGCTCGCGGCCGAGACCGCCCCGCGCGCGGAGCCCGCCGCCGCGGCCGCCGGGTCCGTGCACGGGGACGCCCGGCGGGGCGGCGTCGTGTCGGTGCGGCACCTCGGCGGCATGACCGCCGCCGAGGTCGGCCCGTGGCTGGCGGGCGGGGGCTTCGACACCGCGTCCGTCCGGTACGGGGTGGACGCCTACCGGCTCGTGTACCGGACGGTCGACGCGCACGGCCGGCCGACCACCGCGAGCGGCCTGCTGGCGCTTCCGCGCACCGGCGAGCGGCGGCTCCGCACCGTCTCTTACACGCACGGGACGACCAGCTACAAGCCGGACGCCCCTTCGGTCGCGGACGACGTGTGGGCGCGCGGCCCGGCCGTCGCCTTCGGCGCCGCCGGTTTCGCCGCCGTCGCCCCCGACTACCTGGGCCTCGGCGAGGGACCGGGCGTCCACCCGTGGAAGCACGTGCCGTCCGAGACGTCGGCGGCGCTGGACATGCTGCGCGCGGCCCGCGCGTTCGCGCCGCGCCGCGGGCACGTGCTCGAGCGGGACGTCCTGGTCACCGGGTTCTCGCAGGGGGCGTCGTCCGCGCTGGGCCTGGCGCGGGCGCTGCAGGAGGGCGCCGACCGGCGGTTCCGGGTCCGCGCGGTGGCGCCGATCAGCGGCGCCTACGACTTCCGCGGGTCGGAGCTGCCCGCGCTGCTGAGCGGGGAGATCGCCCCGAAGCTGGGCGTCGCGTACGCGGCCTACCTGCTCACGTCCTGGAACCGGATTTTCGGCGGCGTCTACGGGGAGCCGTCGGAGCTGTTCCGCGCCCCGTACGCGGGGCGCGTCGAGAAGTACTTCGACGGCACGACCCCCGGCCCCGTCATGCTGCGGGGCCTCCCCGGCACGCTCGGCGAGCTGCTCACCCCGCGCGGCCTGGAACTCCTGCGGCACCCGTCGGGGACGTTCGCCGAAGGACTCCGCGTGGACGCCGAGGTCTGCACGGCCTGGACGCCGCGCGCGCCCGTCCGGCTGTACCGGATGGACGGCGACGAGCAGGCGGTCACCGCGAACACCGCGGCCTGCGCGGCGGCCTTCCGGGGGCGCGGCGCGCCGGTGTCCGTCGTCGACGTGGACGTCCGGCTCCACGAGGGGTCGCGGCATCTGGGGTCGAACGTGGCGGCGACGGGCATGGCGGCCCGCTGGTTCTCCCGGCTGCGGTGACGCCCGCGTCCCCGGCTCAGTGGAAGCGGATGACCTGGAGCTTGTCGGCGGTGTTCCGGTCCAGGACGGTGACCCCGGCGGCGGGCGGGACGGCGCCGCCGCGGGCGCTGTCGAGCAGCGGGCGCCAGCGGCGGCAGTGCCGCTGGAACGTCGTGCGGGTGACCACGCGGCCGCGGGCGAACTGCCCCGCCCGCGCCGTCTCGGGGTCGACGTCGATCAGGATCAGGTGCACTCCGCCGCCGTGCAGCCGCGCCATCCACGCGAAGAGGTACAGGATGTGCGGCCAGGTGCCGCGGGTGTGGGCGACGACGCCGCGGCCGCGCAGCACGGCCCGGCCGATCCGCCACACGTGCGTGGTGTGGATCAGCGGGGTGCGCAGGACCGCGGGCAGCGGGCGCAGCCGCCGCGCCCACCAGTTGCGGGCCTGCCCGGAGTCGATCACCAGGACGTCGCCCGCGGGCACCGGTGCGATCTCGTCTCCGCGCAGGCCGTACAGCCGGTTCAGCAGCGTGCTCTTGCCGGCGCCGGGCAGGCCGGCGACGAGCACGAGGGAACCGGCCGGGTAGTGCAGCGCCGGACCCGGATCGACCTCGTCGATGTCGTGGATGTCGCTCTCCTGGCCGCCGGAAGTGTGCTTGAAGAAACGAACACCCCCCGCCGGTTGTTCCGGGCGGGACGGCGGCCGGATGCGGCCGGGCGCGCGCGGCCGGTCACCAGCCCCGGGCGCGCCACTCCGGCAGGGCGGGACGCTCGCGGCCGAGCGTGGAGTCCTTGCCGTGCCCCGGATAGAACCAGGTGGCGTCCGGGAGCCGCGCGAAGACGCGCTCCTCCACGTCGGCGAGCAGCTGCTTGAACAGCGTCGGGTCGCCCCAGGTGTTGCCGATGCCGCCGGGGAACAGGCTGTCCCCGGTGAACAGGTGCGGCCGGTCGGCGAGCTCCCCGCCCGCGTCGTACAGCAGCGCGATCGAGCCGGGCGTGTGCCCGCGCAGGTGGATCACCTCGAGCGCGGCGCGCCCGACCCGGACGGTGTCGCCGTCCTCGACGGGCTCGGCGACGGGCTCGGGCAGCGCCTCGGCGTCGCGGGGGTGCGCGACGACGGGCGCGCCGGTGGCCCGCGCCACCTCGCTCAGCGCCATCCAGTGGTCCTGGTGCCGGTGGGTGGTGACGATCCGGGCGAGGGGGCCGTCGCCGACCAGCTCCAGCAACCGGGACGCCTCGTTGGCCGCGTCCACGAGCAGCTGCTCGCCCGTGGCGGTGCACCGCAGGACGTAGGCGTTGTTGTCGTACGGGCCCACCGAGACCTTCGTGACCGTCAGGCCCGGCAGTTCCCGGACGTCGGGCCGCCCGCCGGGCTCGACGTTCCCCGTGTACGTCATGGGTCCTCCTAGGCGGCCTCGGCGGGCCGCGTTCGATGCCGGACGACCATCTTCCACCATCGGGCGCGGCGGGCACGGTCCGGCGGGGCCGTGCGGGCGCGGCGGAAATGCGTCACGTGACTCAGCCGCAGCGTGCACTGGTGGGCGGAAATCTTCCGGCCGCGGCCGCACCATGGTCACTGGCAGATCAGGTTCGACCGTGAGGACGGTGGGGCGATGCAGGTGGATCGGAGGGTCGCCGCGTCTCGTCCCGGACCGCGCCCGGAACCGCCCGAGGACCTCCTCGGGCAGGCGTGCGCGCTGGTCCGGCTCTGCGGGCAGGACGCCGCGATGGCGGCGGTGCTGCTCACCCTGGTGCTGGTCGGCACCGTCACGCGGCTGGCCGCCGGGCCGCCCGGCGCCGCCGCGCTCGCGCTGCTGCCCGTGCTCGCCGGGTCGTTCGCGACCTCGGCGTCCCTCGCGGTCCGGTCCCGCCGGACGATGGTGGCGGTGCTCGGCGAGGTCCGCGGCCGCACCGGCGCGCCGCTCGACCCGTCGGTGCCGTGGACGACGTTCGCCTCGGCCGCCGCGCTCGACGCGGGCGTCCGCGACCGGGAGCTGCGGCGGCTGCTGTCGGCCGCGCACCGCTGCGGGGAGCTGTCCTGGCGGGCGGTCGCGTGGGGCGTGACGACCGCGGTGCTGTTCCTGTTCTGGACGCTCGCGGCGGCGGCTGGCGGCGGGTGAGCCGTGCTGGACCACTCTCTCGGGCGACCGCTCGCGCACGACCCGGATCACGACCCGGATCACGGGACGGACCACGACCCGGGGCACGGTGCGCGCCCGGGCAGCTTCTGGGCGCGGCTCGCGCCCGCGGACCGGCAGGCGCTGCGGGCGATGGGCCGCACCGCCACCGTCCCGCCGGGCGGGACGCTGTGCCACCAGGGCGTGGCGGCCCCCGCGGTGTACGTCCTGTTCAAGGGGGTGCCGCGTGCGGCGGGCAACGCCGTCGCCAAGGAGTTCGTGGACTCCAGCGAGGGCGACCAGTCGATCATCGATCTGTTCGGGCCCGGCGACCTCGTCGGCGTCCTCGGCCCGTGGGGGCACCCCCAGCGCGGGACGGTCGCCGCGCTCGACCACGTCGTGGCGCTGCGGGTGGAGCGCCGCAAGTTCCGCAGCCTGCTCGCGGCCAACCCGCGGGTCGCCGAGGCGATGATGCACGCCGTCTCGCAGACCGTCACCTACGGCGGCCGCCGCCACGCCGTCCGCGCCGCCGACCATCCGCAGCGGCTCGCCTACCACCTCCTGGAGCTGGTCCACCGGTTCGGGGAGCGCACGCCGCGCGGCCTGGAGGTCCCGCTGCGGCTCAGCCAGGCCGAGCTGGCGAACTGGGCGGGGATCTCCCGCGAGACGCTCGTCCGCTGGTTCCGGCTGTGGCGCGGCAAGGGGATCCTGGACCGGCGTCCCCGGCCCCTGATCGTCCTGGACCCGGAACGGCTGCGCCGCGCCGCGAGCCCCTGGGGGGACGAGTGGCCGGCCGTCGACCACGCCCCGGTCCAGCCGGAGCCGGGCGGGCTCGCCGCGCGGGAGCCCGTGCGGCTGGAACCGTCCGGCGCGCGGCCCGCCGTGTCGAAGCTCCCCGCGGACCATCCCTTCTTCACCGGACGCGACGTCAGCCTGCGCAAGCTCGACATGCTCGTCGCGCAGGCCGAGTGGCCCCGCGCGGTCGTCGTCCAGGGCATGGCCGGGGTCGGGAAGACGGCGCTGGCGCTGCACTGGGCGCACCGGGCGGCCGGGCGGTTCCCGGACGGGATCCTGTTCACCGATCTGCGCGGGACGTCCCGCGCCCCCGCCACGCCCGGCGAGGCGATGGGGCAGGTGCTGCGCGCCGCGGGCGTCCCCGGCGACCAGCTGCCGCGCACCGAGGCCGGCCTGGCGGCGCAGTGCCGGTCGCTGCTGGCCGACCGCCGGATGCTGCTGATCCTCGACAACGCCGCCGGGCCCGAGCAGGTGGGCCCGCTGCTGTCCGCGGCCGCGTCCGGCCTGGTGATCGTGACGAGCCGCCGCCGGCTCCCGCCGCTGCTGCCCGGCGTGGACGTCCGCACGCTGGAGCTGCGGGAGCTGGCGGCGCACGAGGCGGAAGACCTCATCGCGGGCGTGCTCGGGCCGGACGACCCGCGCGTCGCGCAGGAGCGGCGGCCGCTCGCCCGGCTCGCCCGCGAGTGCGGCCGGCTGCCGCTGGCCCTCGCGGTGATGGCGGGCCGGCTCGCCGAGAACCCCGGCGAGTCGATCGCGGACACCGTCCGGGAGCTGACGGCGCACGACGAGGAGACCGCGCCCGGCACGTCCGGCGCGGGCGCGCGGGACGGCGTCCGGGTCCCCGCGGCGCCGGGCGGCGCGCTGCAGGGCGTCCTGAGCCCGACCTTCGAGGTGGCCTACCGGGGGCTGCGGCCCGACCAGCGGGAGGCGTTCCGCAGGCTCGGTCTCGTCGCCGGGCCCGACTTCACCGCCGCCGCCCTCGCCGCCCTGCTGGACCGGGCGGAGCACGAGGCCCGCGACCGCCTCGAGGGCCTGCGGCAGGCGTACCTGGTCCAGGACACCGCCCCCGGCCGCTACCGGATGCACGACCTGCTCCGCGAGTTCGCGCGCGGGCGGGCGCTCGTCGAGGACGACGACAGCGACCTGCAGGCCGCGCAGCGGCGGCTGCTGGCCGCGTGCGGGGCCGGGGCGCGGGAGGCGGGGGAGCGGCTCGGGGCACCCGCGCGCCCGGCGGTCGCGGGCGCCCGGGCGCGGGCGTCCCGGCCGGTCCCCGGCCCGGACGCGCGGGCCGCGGGGCTCGCGTGGTTCGAGGCCGAGCGGCGCAACCTCGTCGCGGCCGTCCACCAGGCGGCCAGGCTCGGCCTGCACCGGACGTGCTGGGAGCTGGCCGACGCCCTGTTCGACTTCCTGCGCCTCCGGCGGTACGGGGAGGACAACGTCGCGGTCCTGCAGGCCGGCCTGCGCGCGGCCCGCGCCGAGGAGGACTGGGCGGCCGCGGCCGTCATGCTGCACGACCTCGCCGTCGCGCACGTCGAACTCGACCGGTCCCTGCAGGCCCTCGGGTACGGGGAGGACGCGCGGCGCGGCTTCCGGGCCGTCGACCCGCCCGACCGGTCCGGGGAGGCCGCGACCCTGGCGACGCTCGCCGACGTGCACGCCGCCCTGGGCCGGTACCCGACCGCCATCGACCACGCGCGACTGGCCCTCGCCGCCCACGGCGAACTGGGGGACGACGGGGGCGTCGCCCAGGCGCACGACACGCTCGCCCGCGCCCACGTGGGGCTCTCCGATCACGAACGGGCGCTCGAGCACGCGGACCGGGCGCTCGCCATGCGCAGGCGGATCGGCGATATGCCCGGCGTGGCCGGAACCCTGCTCACCCTGGCGAGGGTCCACCGCCGCTGGGGAAACGTCCGGGACGCCGTACTGCACGCCCTAGAGGCCCTTTACATCCGGCAGGAACAGGCCGACCAGCTCGGTGCGGCCCAGGCTCTAACGCTCCTGGCGCGCATGCACGCCTCCCTCGGCCAGCGCGACTTGGCCCTGCAGGACGCCGAGCAAGCGTTGCGCACGTACCGCGCATTGGGCGCGCGTCACGGAGAGGCGCGCGCGCTGACCACCCTTGGGATGCTGACGTGCGACGCGGCTCGGTTCGCCGAGGCGTTCACCTACTGCGGGGACGCCCTGCGCCTGCACCGCGACGTCGGCGACCGGCACGGCGAGGCCGAGACGCTCGCGCAGATCGGCGTCGTCCACCTGCGGCTCGGCCGCCACCGGGAGGCGCGCGAGCACCTGCTGCACGCCCTCGAGGTGCGCCGGGAGATCGGCGACCGGCACGGCGAGGCCGGCGACCTCGAGCACCTGTCGGTGGTGATGCGCCGCCTCGGGCGCCCGCAGGAGGCGTTCGTCCTCGGCCTGGAGGCCCTCGACCTGTGGCACCGGCTCGGCGCCCGCGGCAGGCTGGCCGGCACGCTCGGCAGCATCGCCCGCACCTACCTGCGGCTCGGCCTGCCGGAGGACGCCGAGCGGGCCGCGCAGCAGGCGCTCGGAATCCGCCGCGCCGCCGGCGACCGGCACGGCCTCGGCATCGGCACCGACACCCTCGCGATGGTCCTGCGGCGCAGCGGACGTCCGCACGACGCCCTGCGGGTCGGCCTGGAGGCGCTGCGGCTCATCGGCGAGGCGGGCGACCGGTACGCCGAGGGCACCGCGCTGGTGCACCTCGCCGCCGTCCACCTGGACCTGGGCCGCGCCGACGACGCGCTGGAGACCGGGCGGCGCGCGCTGGACCTGGCGGCCGAGCTCGGGGACGCCCGCGAGCAGGCGTACGCGCTGCACGTGATGGCGCGCGCGTCCCAGCTGCGGGGCGAGCACGCGCGGGCGGCCGCGCACTTCGACGCCGAGATCGCCATCCGCCGCGACATGGACGACCACCCGGGGCGGCGCGAGGCCCTCCGCCTGCAGGGCGCGTCGTACCGGGCGCTCGGCGACGCGGACGCCGCCGCCGACTGCGCCCGCCGCGTCCGCGCCCTCGACAAGTGGCTCGAATCGGATCGATCGCTGGAGATGTGACGGAATACGCGGTCCCGTACCGCGCCGCGGCGTTGACTGGTCCACGGGGCCGTCCCCGCCGGGCCCCGCGAGGAGGCGACATGGAGATCACCCGGTTCTGGGACGCGCTGCCCGACCGCGCCCGGGAGGCGCTGCGGCGCGAGGGGACGACCGTGATGATGAAGCCGGGCGCCCTCCTCACGCGCGAGCACACCCACACGTCCCAGGTCTTCGTCCTGCACCGCGGCGCCGTGAAGGTGTGGGTCGACCGCGCGGGCGACATCGCGATCCTGGACGTGCTCGGCCCCGGCGACCTCGTCGGGGAGCTGGAGGCCGTCGACGGCGGCGTCCGCCACGCCAACGTCGAGGCGCTCACCGCCGTGGAGGCGACCCGGCTGACCGCCGACCGGTTCCGCCGCGTCCTGGACGCCCACCCCGGCACCGTCTGGACCGTCGCCGCCGTCCTCGCCGAGCGGCTCCGCGACGCCAACGAGCTCCGCATCGCCCACTTCCCCGACGACCCCGAACGCCGCCTCGCCGGGCGGCTGCTGCGGCTGACGTCGCGGTTCGGCGCCCCGCCCGCCGCGGACGGCGGGTCCGGGAACGGGGCCGCCGCGGCCGTCGAGGTGCGGCTCCCCGTCTCCCAGCAGGACCTCGGGCGGTGGGCCGGGATGGGCCGCCGCAAGGTCGCGCAGATCCTCACCGCCGAGTCCGTCCGCGGCGGCCTCGCCGTCGCCCGCAACGTGATCGTCGCCCGGAACGTGATCGTCGTCCGGTCGGCCGACGCCCTGCGCCGCCTCGCGAACGGCGACTAGCGGAACCCGGCGGGCGCGTGCGGCCACGGCGGCGGCTCCGGGAGCGGCCCCCGGACGGTCACGCCCGTGCCGTCCGAACGCCCGCTCAGCCAGCCCAGCAGCGCGCGGGCCGTCCCGGACGCCTCGGCGCCGGTCGCGTCGCCGAGCACCGCCTCCTCGCCCAGGTCCGTCACGACGATCCGGTGACCGGCCAGGCCGAGCAACTGCTCGCGGGGCAGCGCCGCCATGTCGGCCAGCGTGCTGCGAAGCGCCCAGTCCACGTACTTCCGCGGCCAGTCGGCGGGCCCGTACCCGGCGGCGAGGTCGGCGTGGTGGGCCTCGACCTCGTGCCAGCGCCGCAGGATCGTGTACCAGGCCGGATGCTCGTAGCTCGCCATCGCCCGCACCCGGACGTCCCAGGCGTCCTCGGGCAGCGCGCGGGCCAGCCCGGCGAACCGCGCGGCACTGGCGCGCACGTCCTCGACGAGCTCGTCGCGGCCCCGTCCGGCGCCGGCCTCGATGTCGGCGTTGCGCTCCGCCACGCTGGGGTACTGCGGGGTCTCCGTGCCGGTGCGCGCCCATTCCAGCAGGTTGCACAGCGAGTCGGCGTTACGGGCGATGTGCGTGGCGACGTGCCCGCGGCTCCATCCCGGCAGTGCCGAGGGGGCGCGAAGCTCCGCGTCGTCCAGCGCGGACAGCGTGGCGGCGATGCGCGCCACGCCAGAGTCGAGGTCGTCGATCACGTCACGGGCGAATTCCGAGGTGCTCACGACCGTCCATCCTGACCCACCCGCACGCCGCGTTGCACCCCCGGCCGTCCCCCGTTCACAATGCCGATCATGGAATTTCCGATCTGCGTCACCTGCGGCGTCCAGTACGGCGCCCCCCGTGCCGACTGCCCGATCTGCGAGGACGAGCGGCAGTACGTCGGCTGGGAGGGCCAGCGCTGGACGAGCCTGGCGGAACTGCGGGCCGCCGGGCACCGCGCGCGGATCGAGGAGGAGGGCCTGGACGTCGTCGGGATCGGCACCGAGCCGTCCATCGCGATCGGCCAGCGGGCGCTGCTGCTGCGCACCCCCGCCGGCAACGTCCTCTGGGACATGATCACCCACATCGACAACGACCTGGTCCGCGAGGTGCACGACCTCGGCGGCATCGACGCGATCGCGATCAGCCACCCGCACTACTACGGCACGATGATCGAGTGGGCGCACGCCTTCGACGCCCCCGTCTACATCCACGAGGCCGACTGCCGCTGGGTCGCCCGCCCCGACGACGCCGTCGTCTTCTGGGCGGGCGACACCCGCGAGATCGCCGACGGCGTCACCCTGATCAACGCGGGCGTGCACTTCGACGGCGGCCAGGTGCTGCACTGGCGGGACGCCCGCGCGCTGTTCTCCGGCGACATCCTGCAGGTCGTCAACGACCGCGACTGGGTCAGCTTCATGTACTCGTACCCGAACTTCATTCCGGAGCGTCCCCGGACCGTCCGCCGCGCGCTGCGCCTGCTCGAGCCCTATGACTTCGACCGGGTCTACGGGGCCTGGTGGCGCAAGATCGTCTACGCCGACGGCAAGAACGCCGTGCGCCGCTCCGCCGACCGCTACCTGGAGTACGCCCTCGACGACGAGTGACGCCTCCCGGCCGCGTGCCGGAACGTTCCGAACGCCATGGGCCGGCCCCGTCCCGAACATGACAATGGTTTCCATTGTCGCTAATATCCCGGCGTGACCTCCACGACTGCGCGCTCTCCCGGCGCTGCGCCCGCCCGGGCCCGGCGGCGCCCCGGCGTTCCGGCCGTGTGCGCGGCGCTCGTCCTCGCCCTGCTGGGACTGCTCGTGCTCTCGGCGAGCGTGGGCACGGTCGCGGTGTCGCCCGGCGACGCGGCCCGCCTGATCACCGGGCACCTGGTCCCCGGGGCGCCCTGGATGCGCGACGGGAGCCTGTCCCCGCTCCAGGACCAGGCCGTCTGGCGGTTCCGGCTGCCGCGGGCGCTGCTCGCCGCCACGGCGGGCGCGGGGCTGGCGCTGGCGGGCGCGATCATGCAGGCGGTGGTGCGCAACCCGCTGGCCGAGCCGTACATCCTCGGCGTCTCGTCGGCCGCCGGGATGGGCGCCGTCCTCGTGATCGTGCTCGGCTCGGCGGCGGTGGCGGGGCTCACCGTGCACACGGCCGCCTTCGCGGCCGCCGTGGCCGCGAGCGCCCTGGTCGCGGTGCTCGCGCAGAAACGCGGGACGCTCGCGCCCACCCGGATGATCCTGACCGGCGTGGCCCTCGGGTCCCTGTTCAGCGCCGTCACCAGTTACCTGACGATCACGACCGAGGCCCAGAACGTCTACAGCGTGCTGTTCTTCCTGCTCGGGAGCGTCTCGGCGGCGACCATGGGCAGCCTCGCCGCGCCCGCGGCGGCGCTGGCCGTCGCGGCGGTGGTGGTCGCCGTCAACGCGCGCGGGATGAACGCCCTGATGTCGGGCGAGGAGTCGGCGACGGCGCTCGGCGTCCGGGTCGTCCGGCTCCGGCTGGTCCTGCTGGTCACCGCGTCGTTGCTGACCGGGGCGGTGGTGTCGGTGGCGGGCGGCATCGGGTTCGTCGGCCTGGTCGTCCCGCACGTCGCGCGGATCCTGGTCGGCGGGGACCATCGCAGGCTCCTGCCGATCGCGGTGCTGGGCGGGGCGGCCTTCCTCATGCTCGCCGACCTCCTCGCCCGGACCGTCGCCGCCCCCACGGAGGTGCCGATCGGCATCATCACGGCGTTCGTGGGCGCGCCGTTCTTCCTCTGGCTGATGCGCCGGGACGGCGCCGCACAGGCGGGACTCGACCGATGACGGTGGAATTCGACGGCGTCGGGATCCGGCTCGGCGGCGCGGAGATCGTCCGCGACGTGTCCTTCGCGGTGCCGCGCGGGCGCGTCGCCGGGCTGCTCGGCGCGAACGGCAGCGGCAAGTCCACGCTGCTGCGCGCCCTGTACGGCGCCGTCCGCCCGCACGAGGGCGAGGTGCGCATCGACGGCGTGCCGGTCCCGCGGCTGCGCCCCCGGGAGCGCGCCCGCAAGGTGGCCGTCGTGCTCCAGGACACGATGATCGACGCGGACATGACCGCGCTGGAGGCCGTGCTGCTCGGCCGCACTCCCCACGGCCGGGGCTTCGGCGCGGACCGCGCCGCCGACCTGCGCGTCGCGCACGGCGCCCTGGACCGCGTCGGCGCCGCCGACGTCGCGGGCCGCCCGCTGTCGGCGCTGTCCGGCGGCTACCGGCAGCGGGTCTCACTCGCCCGCGCCATCGCGCAGGACGGAGAGGTGCTCGTCCTCGACGAGCCGACCAACCACCTCGACATCGAGCACCAGCTGGAGCTGATGCATCTGGTCGCCGACCTCGGCCGCACGACGATCGCCGTGCTGCACGACCTGAATCTGGCGGCCGCGCACTGCGACACGGTCGCCGTACTCCACCGGGGCGGCCTCGCCGCCGTCGGCCCGCCCCGCGACGTCCTCACCCCGGGCCTCGTCCGCGAGGTCTTCGCGGTCGACGCGATCACCCTGACGCGGCCCGACACCACGGCGCCCGTCCTGGCGTTCGACCGTGCCGTGCCCCGAACCGAGGACGTCCCCGCATCGCGCACGGAGCCGGAACCGCGCGACGCCTCGTCCCCGGCGGGGCCCTCTTCCCGTCCGGCCGCGGGCCCGGCGTCACCGCGCCCGGCGGCGCCTCCGCCGCGGGCGCACTGACCGTCGAGGACCGCGGCCGCGAGGCGACCGGGCGGGTGCTCGTTCCGGTGGCGGGCGTGTTCGAACACGTGTACGGTCTTATGGTGCCGTCCGCTCCCTGCGGGACGGGCGGGGGACTTGAGGAAATGCGGCGGCGACCAGCGCTGTTATGGAATCCGGGGATGTTGCGTCCTCCCATTCCGCATCGCCGCGCCCAGAAGGGGAACCGGGAAACGCCGTGCATGACCGACTCATCGTGCGTGGAGCACGCGAGCACAACCTGAAGGACGTCTCGCTGGACCTCCCGCGGGACTCCATGATCGTGTTCACCGGTCTGTCGGGTTCCGGGAAGTCGAGCCTGGCCTTCGACACGATCTTCGCCGAGGGCCAGCGCCGGTACGTCGAGTCGCTGTCGGCGTACGCCCGGCAGTTCCTCGGGCAGATGGACAAGCCGGACGTCGACTTCATCGAGGGTCTGTCGCCCGCCGTGTCCATCGACCAGAAGTCGACCAGCAAGAACCCGCGGTCCACGGTCGGGACGATCACCGAGGTCTACGACTACCTGCGCCTGCTGTACGCGCGCATCGGCCATCCGCACTGTCCCGAGTGCGGGCGGCCGATCAGCAGGCAGGCGCCGCAGCAGATCGTGGACCGGGTGCTCGAGATGGAGGAGGGCACCCGGTTCCAGGTGCTGGCCCCCGTCATCCGGGGCCGCAAGGGCGAGTACGTCGAACTGTTCCGCGAACTCCAGTCGAAGGGCTTCTCCCGCGCGCTCGTGGACGGCGCGATGGTCCGGCTGGACGAGCCGCCGAAGCTCAAGAAGCAGGAGAAGCACGACATCTCCGTCGTGGTGGACCGGCTCTCCGTCAAGCCCTCCGCCCGGCAGCGCCTCGCCGACTCGGTGGAGACGGCCCTCGGCCTCGCGGGCGGGACGATCTTCCTCGACTTCGTCGACCTGCCCGAGGACGACGACCAGCGCACCCGGATGTTCTCCGAGCACCTCTACTGCCCGTACGACGACCTGTCGTTCGAGGAGCTGGAGCCCCGGTCGTTCTCGTTCAACTCGCCCTACGGCGCCTGCCCGGACTGCACCGGCCTGGGGACGCGCATGGAGGTCGACCCCGAGCTGGTGATCCCCGACGGCGAGCTGACGCTCGGGGAGGGCGCCGTCCAGCCGTGGTCCGGCGGGCACGTCAGCGACTACTTCCTGCGCCTGCTCTCGGCCCTCGGCGACGCCATGGGCTTCGACCTGAACACCCCCTGGAACGAACTGCCGAACAAGGCGCGCAAGGCCGTCCTGAACGGGCACGAGACGCAGGTCCACGTCCGCTACAAGAACCGGTACGGACGGACGCGCTCGTACTACACGGCGTTCGAGGGCGTGATCCCCTACATCCAGCGCCGGCACGCCGAGTCGGAGAGCGACTACAGCCGCGACAAGTTCGAGGGCTACATGCGGGAGATCCCGTGCCCGACCTGCAAGGGCGCGCGGCTCAAGCCCGAGATCCTGTCCGTCACCATGGGCGGCATGTCGATCGCCGAGGTGGCCGCGCTGCCCATCGGCGAGTGCGCCAAGTTCCTGCTCGCGATGGAACTGAACGACCGCGAGAAGCAGATCGCGGAACGCGTGCTCAAGGAGATCAACGCCCGGCTCGGGTTCCTCCTCGACGTCGGCCTCGACTACCTCACGCTGGACCGGGCGTCCGCGACGCTCGCGGGCGGCGAGGCGCAGCGGATCCGGCTGGCGACCCAGATCGGCTCCGGCCTCGTCGGCGTCCTGTACGTGCTGGACGAGCCCTCCATCGGCCTCCACCAGCGCGACAACCACCGGCTGCTCGAGACGCTGCTGCGGCTGCGCGACATGGGCAACACCCTGATCGTCGTCGAGCACGACGAGGACACGATCGCCGCGGCCGACTGGGTCGTCGACATCGGCCCCCGCGCGGGCGAGCACGGCGGCGAGATCGTCGTGTCCGGCACCGTGGACGAGCTGCTCACGTCGGAGAAGTCGCTCACCGGCGCGTACCTGTCGGGCCGCCGGGCGATCGCCGTCCCGGAGATCCGCCGACCCCGCACCAAGGGCCGCGAGATCACCGTCAAGGGCGCCCAGCAGAACAACCTGCAGAACGTCGACGTCGCCTTCCCCCTCGGCGTCCTCACGGTGGTGACCGGCGTGTCCGGGTCGGGCAAGTCCACGCTGGTCAACGACATCCTCTACAACTCGCTCGCCAAGAAGGTGAACGGCGCCAAGACCGTCCCCGGCAAGCACCGCCGCGTGAACGGCGTCGACCAGCTCGACAAGGTCGTGCACGTCGACCAGTCCCCGATCGGCCGCACCCCGCGCTCGAACCCGGCGACCTACACCGGCGTGTTCGACCACATCCGCAAGCTGTTCGCGCAGACGACCGAGGCGAAGGTCCGCGGCTACCAGCCGGGCCGGTTCTCCTTCAACGTCAAGGGCGGCCGCTGCGAGAACTGCTCCGGGGACGGCACGATCAAGATCGAGATGAACTTCCTGCCGGACGTCTACGTCCCCTGCGAGGTGTGCCACGGCGCCCGCTACAACCGCGAGACGCTCGAGGTGCACTACAAGGGCAAGACGATCAGCGAGGTGCTCGACATGCCGATCGAGCAGGCCACCGCGTTCTTCGAGCCGATCACCGCGATCCACCGGCATCTGAAGACCCTCAACGACGTCGGCCTCGGGTACGTCCGGCTCGGCCAGCCGGCGCCCACCCTGTCGGGCGGGGAGGCGCAGCGGGTCAAGCTCGCGTCCGAACTGCAGAAGCGCTCCACCGGCCGGACCGTCTACGTGCTGGACGAGCCGACGACCGGGCTGCACTTCGAGGACATCAACAAGCTCCTCGGCGTCCTCAACGGCCTCGTCGACAAGGGCAACTCGGTCATCGTCATCGAGCACAACCTCGACGTGATCAAGACCGCCGACTGGATCATCGACATGGGGCCCGAGGGCGGCTCCCGCGGCGGCACGGTCGTCGCGGAGGGCACCCCCGAGGACGTCGCGAAGGTCGAGGGCAGCCACACCGGCCAGTTCCTCGCCAAGATCCTCGGCTGAGCCGGCCGGCCTCCGCCCGCGGGGGCCGGTGCGGGGGATTCCGGGGCGTACACGAGGATTGGGACATGAGCAACGAACAGACGCCCGGAGCCGCGCGCGAGGACGTGCGGTCCGCCGGGAGCAGCGGGATCGGTCGGCGCGCGGTGCTGTGCGGCGCGGGCGCCGTCGGCGCCACGGCCGTGCTCGCGGGCTGCGGGTCCGGCGGGGAGACGAAGTCGGCGGAGGAGCTCAAGGGGCAGGAGATCGCGAAGGTCTCCGAGATCCCGGTGGGCGGCGGCAAGACGTTCGGCGACGCCAAGCTCGTGGTGACGCAGCCCCGGCAGGGGCAGTTCAAGGCGTTCTCGGCCGTGTGCACCCATCAGGGGTGCACGGTGGGACGCGTGGCCGACGGCCTGATCAACTGTGCGTGCCACGGCAGCGAGTTCAAGATCACCGACGGGTCGGTGGCGGAGGGCCCGGCCGACCGGCCGCTCAAGGAGTACCCGGTGCGGGTCCAGGGCGACGCGATCGTCGTCGCCTGATCCGCCGGACCCCGCCCGCCGGCGCGGACCCCGCGGGCGGAGGCGTCACCGCGGCTTGACGATGTGCACGCGGCCGTCCGAGTTCGGGCCGGCCCCGTCGCCGTCCCCGGCCGTCCCCTCGCCGGGACCGCCGGGGACGTGGCCGTCCGGGCCGGTGCGGAAGCGGGGGAGCGCGTCCGGGTGGTGCGTGCGCACGTAGGTGACCAGGTGCTCCCGGACGTCGCAGCGGAGGTCCCACGTGGTGCCCGAGTCCGCGGCGGTCATCACGGCCCGCAGCTTCACCAGGCCGTTGGGCAGGACGTCGGTCACCTGCAGGGCCCAGTCGCGGCCGTCCCACAGCGGGTGCTCGCGCAGGTACGCGTGCAGCGACTCGCGGAGTTCGTCCAGCGGGACCGACCAGTCGACGGCCAGTTCCACCGAGCCGTACAGGCGGGTGGAGTACCGGGTCCAGTTCTCGAACGGCTGCTCGGTGAAGTACGACACCGGGAAGATCATCCGGCGGTCGTCCCAGAGCCGCACCACGACGTAGGAGAGCGTCAGCTCCTCCACGCGCCCCCATTCGCCGTCGGCGACGACGACGTCGTCCAGGCGGAGGGCGTCACCGAACGCCAGCTGCAGGCCGGCGAGCAGGTTGCCCACGGCCGGCTTGGCTGCGATGCCGACGACGACGCCCAAGATCCCCGCGGACGCCAGCACTCCGGCGCCGATCGCGCGGACGGCCGGGAAGGTGAACAGCGCGGCGCCGACCGCGAGCACGATCAGCAGGGCGGCCCCGATGCGGCGCAGCAGCAGCATCTGGGTGCGGGTCCGCCGGGCCCGGCGGTTGCGGTCGCCGCCGACCTCCATGAGGCGGTGCAGCGGCGGGTCGGTGAACGCGTAGATGATGCGGAGCACCAGCCACGTGGTCGCGCCGATCGCCGCGATGCGCAGGGCGTGCGAGACGGCCTTCTCGCCGCCGTCCCACAGGTGCTCGTACGGCATCGCGCCGCTGACGCTCACGACCACCGCGAACACGAACGCGGGCGCCGCGCAGCGGCGGGCGGCGTTGCCGGCCGCGGGCCAGCGCGCGGACAGCCGGCCGGCCAGCACCCGCCGGCCGGCCTCCACGACGATGACGCAGGCCGCGACGACGGCGGCCAGCACGATCCAGGCCCAGAGAGCGGACACGGTCGCTTCGACCCCCTCGGAGAGTGAGAAAAGAGCAGTTCAACGATACTTTCCGGCGCGTTTGCCCTCACACGCCCGCGGCGTCGAGACATCCGTCACCGGGGGCGCGGACCCGTCCATGGTGAACGTGCGGCCGCCGCGGGAACCGGAGGCGCACGGCGTGTCGGTGCCGCCCACTAGCATTTCGAGCGTGGCAGACCCGGCGACCTACCGACCAGCACCCGGCTCCATCCCGGAGTCCCCGGGCGTGTACCGGTTCCGCGACGAGCACGGCCGCGTCATCTACGTGGGCAAGGCCAAGAACCTGCGCTCGCGGCTGAACTCGTACTTCGCCGACTTCACGACCCTGCATCCGCGCACCCAGACGATGGTGCGGACGGCGGCGCGGGTCGACTGGACGGTCGTCGGAACCGAGGTCGAGGCGCTCCAGCTCGAGTACTCCTGGATCAAGGAGTTCGACCCGCGGTTCAACGTCCGTTACCGCGACGACAAGTCCTATCCCTATCTCGCGGTCACGCTCGGCGAGGACTTCCCGAGGGTGATGGTGATGCGGGGCGCCAAGCGCAAGGGCGTGCGCTACTTCGGGCCGTACTCCCACGCGTGGGCGATCCGGGAGACGGTCGACCAGCTCCTGCGCGTGTTCCCGGTCCGGACGTGCAGCGCCGGGGTGTTCAAGCGGCAGCACCAGCTCGGCCGGCCGTGCCTGCTCGGCGACATCGGCAAGTGTTCGGCGCCGTGCGTCGGCCGCGTCTCGCCCGACGAGCACCGGGCGCTCGCCGAGGACTTCTGCGCCTTCATGGCGGGGGAGACGGGCCGGTTCATCAAGAGCATCGAGGCGGCGATGCGCGACGCCGCCGCCGACCAGGAGTACGAGCGCGCCGCGCGGCTCCGCGACGACATGCGCGCCCTCGAACGGGCGCTGGAGAAGCAGGCGGTGGTGCTGCCCGACAGCACCGACTGCGACATGATCGCGTTCGCGGAGGACGAGCTGGTCGCCGCCGTCCAGGTGTTCTACGTGCGCGGCGGCCGCATCCGCGGGCAGCGCGGCTGGGTCGTGGACAAGGTCGAGGAGGTCACGACCGCCGACCTCGTCGAGCACTTCCTCATCCAGATCTACGGGGAGAGCGACGCGGTGCCCCGCGAGGTGCTCGTCCCGGAGCTGCCGCCCGAACCCGACCCGATGGCCGAGCTGCTGGCCGAGCGCCGGGGCGGGCCCGTCCGGCTGCGGGTGCCGCGGCGGGGCGACAAGAAGGCGCTGCTGGAGACGGTCGAGCGCAACGCGCACGAGGCGCTCAAGCAGCACAAGACCCGCCGCGCCGGCGACCTGACGACCCGCAGTGTGGCGCTGCGCGAGCTGCAGGAGGCGCTGGAGCTGGACGAGGCGCCGCTGCGCATCGAGTGCTACGACGTGTCGAACCTCCAGGGGACGAACGTCGTGGCGTCCATGGTCGTGTTCGAGGACGGGCTGGCCCGCAAGAGCGAGTACCGGCGGTTCACGATCAAGGCGGTCGAGGGCCAGGACGACGTCCGCTCCGTGCACGAGGTGATCACCCGCCGGTTCCGCCGCTACCTGGCCGAGAGCGAGCGGACGGGCGAGCTGGACTCGCTCGGCGATCCGGAGGCCGAGACCGGGGGGGCGCCGGACGGCGGGACGCCGATCGACCCGGAGACCGGCAGGCCCCGCAAGTTCGCCTACCCGCCGAACCTGGTCGTGGTGGACGGCGGTCCGCCGCAGGTCGCGGCGGCGCAGCGCGCCCTGGACGAGCTGGGCATCGAGGACATCCCGGTCTGCGGCATCGCCAAGCGGCTGGAGGAGATCTGGCTGCCCGGGGAGGACGACCCGGTGATCCTCGCCCGCAACAGCGAGGGCATGTTCCTCGTGCAGCGGCTCCGCGACGAGGCGCACCGGTTCGCGATCACCTTCCACCGGCAGCGGCGTTCCAAGGCCATGACGTTCAGCGAACTCGATAATGTTCCCGGTCTGGGCCCGGCGCGGCGCTCGGCGCTGCTGAAGCACTTCGGCTCGGTGAAACGGCTGAAGGAGGCGACGCCGGAGCAGGTCGCCGAGGTACCGGGCATCGGGCTGCGCAGCGCGGAGAGTATCGTCGCCGCCCTGCACGGCACGATGGGGCACGGACAGCACGGACAGGCGCACGGAACGCAGGCGCACGGAGCGACGGGGAGCGCGGCGGGGAAGGATCCGGGCGACGGGCCCGGGGACGGGGACGCGGACGGGTCCGCGGCCGACGGGGAGCACAGGGGGAGACGGGCGTGACCACCGAGACCAAGGTTCCGGACATCGTCATCGTCACCGGGATGTCCGGGGCGGGCCGCAGCACCGCGGCCAAGTCGCTGGAGGACCTCGACTGGTTCGTGGTCGACAACCTCCCGCCGGGGCTGCTGGCCACCATGGCCGATCTCGGCGGGCGGGTGAAGGACGCGGTGCCGCGCATCGCGGTCGTGGTGGACGTGCGCAGCCGCGCGTTCACCGAGGACCTGCACTCCTCGATCGCCGAGCTCGAGGCGCGGGGCGTCCACCCGCGGGTGGTGTTCCTGGAGGCGAGCGACGCCGACCTGGTGCGGCGCTTCGAGAGCGTGCGGCGCCCGCACCCGCTGCAGGGCGACGGGCGGCTGGTCGACGGCATCGCGCGGGAGCGGGAGCTGGTCCGCGAGGTGCGGGCCGAGGCCGACCTCGTGATCGACACCAGCGGGCTGAACGTGCACGAGCTCCGCGCGAAGATCATCGGCTACTTCGGCACGGACACGGGGGAGTCGCGGCTGCGGGCGACCGTGGTGTCGTTCGGTTACAAGTACGGCCTGCCGGTGGACGCCGACCTGGTCGTCGACTGCCGGTTCCTGCCGAACCCGCACTGGGTGCCCGAGCTGCGGCCGAAGACGGGCCGGGACGTCGCCGTCCGCGACTACGTGCTGGGGCAGCGCGGCGCGAAGGAGTTCCTGGAGGCCTACACCGACGTCCTGCGGCTGCTCGCCGACGGGTACGAGCGGGAGGGCAAGCACTACGTGACGCTCGCCGTGGGATGTACCGGCGGCAAACACCGTAGTGTGGCCATGGCGGAACAGATCGCCGCCCGGCTGCGGGACGAGGGCCTCGACGTGCAGGTCGCCCATCGTGATCTCGGCCGTGAGTGAGACCCGTGCCGCGGTGACCCGGCGCGGGTCCCGGACGAGGAGAGAAACGGCACGGTGAAGCCCCTCGGGCCGAAGGTCGTCGCGCTCGGCGGCGGCCACGGACTGTACGCCTCGCTGTCGGCGCTGCGCCGCGTCACCGACCGGCTGACCGCGGTCGTCACGGTCGCCGACGACGGTGGTTCCAGCGGACGGCTCCGCCGCGAGCTCGGCGTTCTGCCGCCCGGCGATCTCCGGATGGCGCTGGCGGCGCTGTGCGGCGACGACGAATGGGGGCAGACCTGGCGGGACGTCGTCCAGCACCGGTTCCGCAGCGAGGGCGACCTGCGCGGGCACGCCGTCGGGAACCTGCTGATCGTCGCGCTGTGGGAGCTGCTCGCCGAGAACCCCGACTCGACCGTCGCCGGGCTGGACTGGGTGGGACGGCTGCTGGGCGCGCACGGGCGGGTGCTCCCGATGGCGGCCGTCCCGATGGACATCGTCGCCGAGGTGCGCGGCGCCGACCCGTCCCGGCCGGACGAGATCGGCCAGGTGCGGGGCCAGGTGGCGTGCGCCAGCACCCCGGGCGCAGTCCTCGGCGTGTCGCTGGTGCCCGCCGACCCGCCCGCCTGCCCGGAGACGATCGCCGCGGTCGAGGACGCCGACTGGATCGTGTTCGGCCCCGGCTCGTGGTTCACCAGCGTGCTCCCGCACCTGAAGGTGCCCGCGCTCGCCCGCGCCCTGACCTCTTCCAAGGCCCGCCGCGTCGTCGCGCTGAACCTCGCGCCGCAGCCCGGCGAGACCGACGACTTCTCCCCCCAGCGCCATCTCGAGGTGCTCCAGGCGCACGCCCCCGATCTGACGGTCGACGTGGTCCTGGCCGACGACGGCGTGGTGGACGACCCGGACGCGCTCGACAAGGCCGTCCGGGAACTCGGCGGGCGTCTCGTGCTCGCCGGGGTCGCCGCCGATGACGGATCCCCACGTCATGAACCCGCCCGCCTGGCCCAAGCCTTCGTACAGATATTCAGCGAGTGACGACCGGCGCGGCCGTTTTCGGCCACACTGCTGGAAGTCCGATAGGGGGAGGGGTCAACAGATGGCGATGACCGGTGTGGTCAAGGACGAGCTGAGCAGGCTCACGGTGCTGAAGCCGTGCTGCCGCAAGGCGGAGGTCTCGACGCTGCTGCGTTTCGCGGGGGGTCTGCACCTGGTCAGCGGTCGCATCGTGATCGAGGCCGAGATCGACACGAACGTTGCCGCGCGGCGGCTCATCAAGGACATCTCGGAGGTGTTCGGGCACACCTCGGAGGTGGTGGTGCTCGCGCCGAGCGGGCTGCGCAAGGGCAACCGGTACGTGGTCCGGGTGTTCCGGGACGGCGAGTCCCTGGCGCGGCAGACCGGGTTGATCGACAACAACGGCCGTCCGGTGCGGGGGCTGCCGCGGCACGTGGTCGCGGGGGCGGCCTGCGACGCCGAGTCGGCCTGGCGGGGCGCGTTCCTGGCGCACGGGTCGCTGACCGAGCCGGGCCGGTCGATGTCGCTGGAGGTGACGTGCCCGGGGCCGGAGGCGGCGCTCGCGCTGGTCGGCGCCGCCCGCCGGCTCAAGATCCACGCGAAGGCCCGCGAGGTCCGCGGGGTGGACCGCGTCGTCGTCCGCGACGGCGACGCGATCAGCGCCCTGCTGACCCGGCTCGGCGCGCACGGCGCCGTGCTGCAGTGGGAGGAGCGGCGGATGCGCCGGGAGGTGCGCGCCACCGCGAACCGGCTCGCGAACTTCGACGACGCGAACCTGCGCCGATCCGCGCGGGCCGCCGTCGCGGCGGGCGCCCGGGTGGCGCGCGCGCTGGAGATCCTCGGCGACGACGCGCCCGAGCACCTGGTGAACGCCGGGCGGCTGCGGCTGGAGCACAAGCAGGCGTCGCTGGAGGAGCTGGGCCAGCTCGCCGACCCGCCGCTGACGAAGGACGCCATCGCCGGCCGTATAAGGCGTCTGCTGGCCATGGCCGACAAGCGCGCGAGCGACCAGGGCGTCCCGGGCACCGAGGCGAACCTCACCGCCGACATGCTCGCCCCCTGAGCCGTCCGGGGGCCGTGCCGCGGGACCCGCGGCACGGCGCCGTCAGCGGGGGCGTCGGCGGGCGTGGTCGCCGCGCAGGACCCGTTCGATCAGGTCGCTCCGGAGCTGCCCGTATCCCGTCGCGGCCCACACGCTCGTCTCCGGGGCCGCCTCGAAGTACGGGACGGGACGGTCGCCGCGATCGTCCAGCAGGTACCTGGGGGTGCCGCGGTCCTTCGCGGCGCGGGCGCAGTCGCGGCAGGCCCGCACCCGGAGGCTGCGGCGGGTGCCGGGCGGACGCCAGGTGAGCCGCACGGCCGCGTCGCCGTGGAGGGGATTGAAGAAGCAGAGCGGTTCGGGCGGGATCCCGGGGCCGCCGGCGGCCAGGGAGCCGGCCGAGGCGAGCGCGTCCCGCCCCTGGTCCACCAGCACCAGCACGCCCGCCAGGTCGGGAATCCCGCGCGCGTCGTCGAGCACGCGCCCGGCGGCCGAATAGGCGTCCAGCGCGCGGGCCAGCAGGTCGCGGACCACCGGGTCGGTGCCCGGCACGTCGGTGCGGTCCAGCAGCTCGCCGAACGCGATGACCTCGGCGGACGCCTGGGCGCGCAGCTCGTCGCGGGTGGCGCGGTCCGCCGTGGCGAACACGGTGCGTTCCAGCAGCAGCGCGTCCCCCGCCGTCCGCTGGGCCCGGACCGGCGCCGCCATCCGGCGGTGCTGCCACAGCAGGAGCCCGCCGACGGCCGCCGCCGCGACCGCCGCGCCGCCCAGTGCGGCACCGAGGGCCCCGGCGCCGTCCCCGTCGCCTCCGGCGCCGCCCCCTTCGCCTCCGGCGGCGCTCTCCGGGCGGGCCGTGGCGGACCGCGAGCGGGACCGCTCCCGCAACGCCGCCGACTGCCGCCGGTACTCCTCCTCGCCCTTGCCGGTGCGCAGCAGTTCCAGGGTCCGGTCGAGCCGGTCGGCGAGCGTCGCCTTCCGGAACGCCGGATCGAGGGAGACCGCGAGGGCGGCGTGGCGCACCTCCATGCCCCGGTCGTCGGTGAGGTCGTCGGGCAGGAGCCGGGCGTTCAGGTCGCCGGCGTACTTCCCGAGCGTGATGAAGACGCCGGGGCGCCCCAGCCTGGACTGGACGACGGCGGCGAGCTGTTCCGGCTCCTGCCAGGTGCCGCCCGCGATGATCGGCACGAGGACGACGAACGTCGGCCGCGGCTGACGGCCCAGCTCGTCCAGCACCCGCCGCCGCCGGGCCGCGGGCAGCGCGGACTCGAGCGACGGGTCGACGTGCAGCGGGGAGCGGCGCAGGGCGGCGGCGATCCGCTCGCCGGGGGAGGGGGCCGTCATGACTCGACTTCCAGGTGGGTGAGGACCTTCGCGGCCAGGGGAGCGCGCGCACCGTACTCGGCGGCGACCCACGGGCCGCGCAGGTCGTGATGGGGGACCTTCCCGCCGGGGCGCGGGATCCGCAGGGTCAGGGACGCGACCCGATCCTGCGGCGCGTCGGCGCACGGCGCGCACACGTGCCGCCGCCCGTTCCCGTCGGCGGCGCGGATCCGCCGCCGACGGGAGGCCGCGCCGTGCAGCGGGTTGACGAAGCAGGGCGGGGACGGCGGCCCGTCCCCGTCGAGCGCCGCCGTCCCCTCCCGGGCCAGCACGATCACCACGACCAGGTCGTGCGCGCGACCGGGATCGGTTCCGGCGTCGTCGAACAGGATCTGCGCGGCGTCGAACGCCTCCGTCGCGCGCCGCTCGCGCGGGCCGCCGAGGCCCGGGGCGTCGGCGAGCGCCGTGCGCAGCGCGGACAGCTCCCGTTCGGCGAGCCGGCGGAGCCGCCGCGCGCTCGGCCCGGCGGGGGCCTCCGGGCGCCTCCGCTCCGTGCGGCCGCCGCGCCGCCACCGGAGGACCAGCCGCCCGGCGGCGTACAGGACGGCGCCGCCGGCCGGGCCGATGAGCAGCAGCCCCAGGAAGAACGGCCCGGCGGGTTCCGGTTCGACGTCGCGCAGCGGGCGGTCCTCCGCGCCGAACGGGTCGAGCCGCCCGTAGAGGCGGTGGTCTCGCGGGGCGTCGGTGACGGGGAGGTCCCGTACCTGCCGGATCCGATCGACGATCCGCCCGTCGAGCCCGGCGAGCCGGTCGCCCTCGGGCGGCCGCTCGTAGCCGGCGTCCAGGGCCGAGAACCGGCGGCGGACGTCGAACGCCACCGTCTCCACGGTGCCGCGCGCGTCGGCCACGACGTACAGGCCGCCCCTCCCGGTCCGCTCCCGCAGGAGGCGGGCGAGCAGGGGGCCCCGCCCCTGCGACTCCGATTCCGCGGGATTGGGGACCACGACCACCCAGACCCGGGCGTCCAGCTCCGCGGTGGCGTCCCGGACCGCCGCGCGGACGCGGGCGAGGCCCGCGCCGCGCAGCGCCGTCGGGAGGTCGGGGTCGACGAAGACGGGGTCGCGCGCGAGGGCGGCGCCGATCCGGTCCACGCGCGCGTAGCCGTGGCCGGGGAGCCGCGGCAGCGCGCCGTCCGCGGCGCCGTCCGCATCGGCCCCGGCGGGCGGCGCCGGGAGGGGCGCGGTGAGGACGGCGGCGGCGAGCGACGCCGACAGCGCCGCGACGCGCCGGAACTTCGCCGTCATCGGTTCCCGCCCCGCTTCCCGCGGCTCCGAGCCCGCGCGAGACCGACCCCGGTGAGCAGCCCGATCGTGGCGAGGGCGCCCAGCGCGGTGCCGCCGATCCGCGCGGTGCGCTCGGCGTCGGCCGCCGCGGCCTCCTGCCGCGCTCGCCGGTCGAGTTCGATGCGGGCGCGTGACTTCGGCCGCCGATCCGCCGGGAGGTACTCCCCGGCGGTGCCGTCCTCGATGACCCGGACGAACGTCTCCACCATCGCGACCGGCCCGGCGTCGGAGGGCAGCCGGGACCCGGCGGACCGCCAGGCGTCCTCGGCGGGCACCGAGTGGCCGCCGCCGAACATCTGCGCGCTCCCGTTGTCGTCGTCCAGCACGAGGTACAGGCCGGGACGGCCCAGGCGGTCGTACAGCAGCGCGGCGAACTTCTCCTGGTCGAGGTAGGTCTCCAGCGACGACGGGAGGAGGGCGACGTGGTAGGGGACGTCGAGCCGGTCGAGGGCCCGGGCGATCCGCGCCCCGGTGTCGGGTGTGACGGCACGGAGCATGTGGTCGGTGACGTACACCGGGTTCTCGCGCAGTGCGCGGGCGATCCGGTCGGCCCGCAGGCCGTCGGCGGACGCGCTCCCGGCCGGGTCGGCGCGGACCGCGGCCGGCGTCGTGAGGACGAGCAGCACCGCGGCCATCAGCATGAACGGGACCCGGACCATGACACGGGATCTTAGGGGTCGGCCCCATAAAAGGCATTAGGGCCACCGAATCGCCGAAAGCGGACGGGTGCGGGCCGGCCTCGGGCGCCGGTCAGCGTCCGCGGCGGAGCGCGCCGTCGGCGGCGGCCGTGAAGGTCAGCCGCCGCCCGTCCAGTACCGCGTCGACGCGCACCGCGCCGCCCGGCAGCGGTATCGCCCGGACGTGCGGCGCGGCGTCGCCCCGGACCGGGGCGATCAGCGTCAGGATCCGGGCCCGCGGCCCGCCGGCCCGGAACTCGACCGTGGGCGCGGCGACCCTCTTCCCCGGGCCGGGGAAGATCCATCCCTGCGGCGGGGAGAGCCGGCCCCGCACGACCCCGGCGGCGCCCGGCGCCGCCGCGCCCGGCAGCGGTATCCGGAGGAAGTGCACGCGTACCCCGCCCGCGACGGCGGTCGCGCCCGTCCCGTCCGCCTTCGCCGCGAACGCGGACGGCAGGTGCCAGTACTGCGTGATGTCGCGGGACGACGCCGAACGGGCCTCGTCGAGCACCGCGAGGGCGTCCGGGCCGGACGCCGCCAGCACCGAGCGGGTCCGGGTCGTCCCGTCGAACGAGGTGTCGGAGAACGCGAACGTGTCGGCGCCGTCCCGGAACCGGTGCCCGGTCAGCCGCGTCTCGGCGGCCGGATCGAACCCCGCCCCTTCGACGACGAACGTGTTGTGCGCCCGCGGGGAGTGCAGCCACTCGCGCCAGGCCCTGTCGTTGTAGCCGACGTGCCCGCTCGGCACGAGGATGTCGCGCCCGTGGGCGAAGAAGGTCAGCGCCATGTGGTCGTTGTGGCCGTGCGCGTACCGCCCGGGCCCGAACCGTGCCGTGTACGCCATCTCGTCCTCGTAGGCTCGGTCGCCGTTCCCCCAGCCGGAGCGGCCCATCACGTACCCGGCCTCGTAGACGCGCGCCCGCGCGTCCGGCGGCGTCCCCTTCTTCCCCCGGGTGGCGACGTAGGTGAGCGGCCCGTCGTCCGACGCCCCGGTGTCCTCGGCCCTCCCGGCCTGCGACTCGCCGATCTGGACGAGGTCCCCGGCCGGGGTCGTCTGGAACGCGATGAACTCGTCCATCAGCGCGTGCCTGCGTGCCAGTTCGCCGGGGACGGCCCGGCCGCACGCGCGCATCACCGTCATCGCCTTCCGCCACCGCGACCGGTTGTAGACGGTGTAGTGCGTCGACTGCTCGTTGTCGGCGCCCTGCGCGTCGATGGCGGGCCGGACCCCGCCCGGCGGGTCGAACACCGAGTCCAGCAGCCTGCCCGCGGCGAGGTCCGCCAGGTCGTCGCGGCCGATCGAGCAGGCGGCCGTCAGCAGGATCATCGACTCGTCGGTGCCGTGGTTCCAGGGACCCGAGTAGTGCTCGGGGTCGGCCAGCCAGGTCGCGTGCCGGGCGATCGCCGCGTCGAGCCAGGGCGCCGCGCGGTGCCCGCGCAGGCACACCAGCGTGGCGAGGCGGAACTTCGTCCCCTCGGCGATCGCCTCGCGGCGGTCCGTCCCGAAACGCTCCGGGTCGCCGTTGTCGGCGAGCCAGTCCCGGACGATCCCCGCGGCGAGGTCGAGGGCGGCGGCGTCGCCCGTCCGCTCGTGCTCCTCGATCGCGCCGCCGAGCCATTCGAGGGAGTGGAACCACAGCAGCCACGTCCGGTCGCCGTGCGGGTCCAGGCTCCAGTCGACGTCCGTTCCGGACGCGACCCGCACGGGCTCCCTGCCGACCGTCCGGAACCGCCCGGCCGCCACCTCCGCGAGCGGATTCAGCCGGTCGAGCCCGTTGTAGCCGAGGCAGACGCCCTCACCGGCACGGGGGGCGCCGGCCTCCGCGGGCGGCACGGCTCCGCGCGGCGCGGCGTCACGGCATCCGGACGCGGCCACCAGCAGTGCGGTCGTCGCGGCGACGGTCGCCGCGCGTGGGTAGCGGATCATCATGTGGCGGAGACAACGGAAGCTCTCGTAGGGATGACCTGGCCCGATGTCGGGACGGCGAACGTCCCGTACGCCCGGGGGAACGGCGGGTGAACTCGCGGCGGGGGCGTCATCCGGCCGGCGGTTCGGGTGTCACCACCCATGTGGTGACCATTGGGAGCGCCGGGCCGCAGGAGGACGACCCGGACGCGCGGGCGGCGCCCGCGCCGCCCGCGCTCGAGGAGTTGTTCGCCGAGCACTATCCGCGGCTCGTCGGGCTGGCCCGCCGGCTCGGCGCGGACGATCCCGAGGACGTCGCGCAGGAGGCGTTCGCCCGCCTGCACGACCGGCGCGCGGTCCTGCGCGACCCGCGCGCCGCCGCGGCCTACCTGCGCGCGACCGTCTGCAACCTGACCCGCAACCGGCTCCGCCACCTGCGGATCGCCCGGCTCCGGCAGCCCCCGCCGCCCGAGCCCACGGCGGCCGCCGAGGCGGTGGCGCTGGGCCGGGAGGACCACCGGGAACTGCTCGCCCGGCTGGAACGCCTGTCCCGGCGGCAGCGGGAGGCGCTCGTCCTGCGCTACTGGCTCGACCTGGACGACCGGGAGGTCGCCGAGGCGATGCAGGTGTCCCTCGGCGCCGCGAAGACGCACATCAGGCGCGGGCTCGGAGCGCTCCAGCGCGCCATGGGAGGGGGACGGCGGCATGACTGAGACCGGCACGCCCGGCGGCGGTGCGGACGCGAGGGGGCGGGACGCGAGCGGGCCGGACGCGAACCGTCCGGACGCGGGCCCGGCGGACGCGGACCTGCGGAGCATCGCGCGGGACCTGCACGCGGCCCTGCGGGCGGCGGACGGCGGGCGAGGGCGGGCCCTCGGCCCCGGCCCGGCGGCGCCGGAG
>NZ_JBHTJA010000067.1:0-38743 GCF_042675525.1 Actinomadura sediminis | reverse complement strand
CCTCGACGCCGTCGCCGCCCGGGGCACGCCGCCCGCGGCGGGCGGATCACGGCGGCCGGGCGGGCGGCGGCCCGGTCAGAGCGCCGCTTCGCGGCGGCGGGCGCGGTAGGCCGCGACGTGCATGCGGTTCCCGCACGTCCGGCTGTCGCAGTAGCGGCGGCACCGGTTGCGGGACAGGTCGACCAGCACCCGGGCGCAGTCGGGCGCCTCGCAGGTGCGCAGCCGGTCCAGCTCCCCGGCCGCCACCACGTACGCCAGGGCCATGCCGCAGTCGGCCGCCAGATGCTCGGGGAGCGGCGCCCCCGGCGCGAAGAAGTGGACGTGCCAGTCGTAGCCGTCGTGGTCGGTCAGGTGGGGGGTCGTGCGGACCTCGCCGACGATGTCGTTGATGAGCCGGACGGCCGCCGGCACCTCCCCGGCAAGGAACACCGCGTGGAAACGGTCGCGCAGCCGGCGGACCGCGGCGACGTCGTCCCCGGTCACCTCCCCCAGGCCGCTGAAGGAGTTGCGCTCCACGAACGCCCGCAGCCCCGGCAGCCCGTCCAGTTCCTCGGCGCCGGACGCGGCGGCACCCGTGTTGATCAGATCGACGACCACGGCGAGCGCGTGCTCGGTGTCATGAGTGAAGATCACGGTGAGTCCAGTCTTCCGGGAACCGGGGCGGTCGTTGCGCCGGACGCCGCCGCGGGGGCCGGGACGCGGCCCGGACTCAACCCTATGACGCCGGAGCGGCCCCGCGCCGCACCCCCCGCGCGGACCGCGGCGCGCGGGCGCGGCCGGGTGCGGCCCCCGCACCCTGCGGGAACGTTCCAGAACCCGGGCCGCCCGGGGACGCGTCCGGCAGCGCGATCCGGACAGAGCTCGACAACGCGGAGGGGCCGCTTCCGGCCGCCTTCCTCATCGTGGCGGGGCCGAGGGACGGGACGGCGTGCCCGGGCGCGCCGAGGGTCAGCGGGCGTAGTGCGGGTCGGCGACGACGGGGTAGTACGCGTCGGCGTGCTGCACGCGCATGGTCACGACCGAGCCGTCCAGGGCGTAGTCGGCCTTGACCTGACGGAACATCGAGTCGCTCGCCCACGGGTTGTAGAGCCGGCCCACGGTCGCGCCGTACCGCAGGTGGACGACGTCGTAGCCTCCGGACGGCATCGACTCGAGCACGAGCCCGTCGGCGAGGGACACCGGGAAACGGAACTCCGCCGGGGCCCCGGGGCCGTGGATCACCGTCAGCAGCCGCACCCCGCCCGCGGTCGTCTGCGCCACGATGTCGGTGTCGACGTCCACGCCCACGAACACCCGCAGGGTGGGCCGCAGCATCTGCGCGGGGGTGTCGGCCGCGGCGGTGTCGACGCCGAAGTGGATCCGCTGCCCGTCCTTGGTCGGCACCCACACCCCGTCGCGGGCGCGCTGGCCCCAGGCGACGTCCGGGTTCTCGACCTCCTGGGGCTCGTTCTTGCCCCGGGCCACGAGAATCCGGGAGGCGGCGCTCATCGCCGCGGCAGCCCCGTCCTGTGCGTGCCTCATGGCGGGCCCCCTCGCCTTCTTTCATCACTTATGTGACATCACGCCGTCATGGGTTTACCACGAGAATGGCCGGGCGGGACGCCCCATGCCCGATCCATGGCCCGTCATGGCCGCTTCACGGCGTTCGCCCGGTGTGCCGTAGGACCTTACACCACGCTTATCCGCGCCGGTCGGGGATGCCGCGGGTTCGCCGGGCACCGCCGCCGAAGGCCCGGCGGGACGGGACGTCCGGCGGCGGCGGCGCGAAAATCCTTTGCCCTCGCCGGCGAACGCGGCGATCATTGATCGCACCGGGTGATGAATGCCACGAAGGGGTGAGCCACCGGTTAGGCGGCTGGTCTCCAAAACCAGCGGAAAGTGGGTTCGACTCCCTCCGCCCCTGCAAGTCGTCACGGAAATCACCGTGATCCCTTACGCTCCGCAATTCCTTTCGCGCGGCCCGGAGACGGCGGGAGGGCCGCCGCGGCCGGGCCGTCCGCGGCGGCCCTCCGTCGGGGCCGTCCTCCGCTCACGCGAGCGCGGGCTCTCCCACCGTCTCCACGAGGTCCGCCAGCACCTCGCCGAGCCGGTCCAGGGCGCCCGCGATCCACGGCAGCGCCGCCGGGTCCGGGGACGCCAGCGCCGCGAGGCGCTCCTCGTCGTCGCGTCCGTACAGCAGGCTCGGCGCCACCCGCATCCGCAGCGCGTCCGGGGCGTCGCCGAACGCGCTCCCCGGCAGGACGCCGACGCCGTACCGGTCGAGGAGCAGGCCGGTCAGGTCCGCGGCCGTCCGGACGCCGTGGCCGGCGCGCAGCGCCTCCCGCAGCGGGCCGAAGTCGGGATACACGTAGAAGGCGGCCTCCGGGCGCCGCACCCGCGCCCCCGCGGCGGCGAACCGCTCCGCGACGGCCCCGGCGACCGCGGCGTGCAGGCGGCGGCTGCGGTCGACGTGCTCGACCAGCTCGGGCGGCTCCGCGAGCGCGTACGCGGCGGCGTGCTGCATCGGGGCGGGCGCGCTCGACCACACCTCGCTGGCCACGCCCAGCAGGCTGTCGCGCAGCGCCCGGCCGAACGGGCCGTCCGGCAGGCGCGCCACCCCCAGCCGCCACCCGCCGGCCGCGAGGCTCTTGCTCAGCGCGGTCGTCACGACCGTCCGCTCCGGCGCGAACCGGGCGGGGGAGTGCACCGCCCGGGTGGGGTCGTGCACCAGGTCGCGGTAGATCTCGTCGGAGACGATCACGAGGTCGAGGTCCCGCGCGACCGCGCACAGCCGCCGGACCGTCTCCTCGGACGCGAGCGTGCCCGTGGGGTTGTCCGGCAGCGTGACGATCACCGACCGGACGCTGCGGCCCCGCGCCCGCGCCCGCACGACGGCGTCGGCGAGCAGCGCGGGACTCGGCACCCCGCCCTCGCCCGGCGCGGTCGCGACGTGCAGCGGCTCCCCGCCGAGCAGGGACGCCTGCGCCGCGTAGGACACCCAGCTCGGCGCGGGCACCACCACGTCGCCGCCGATGGACGCCAGCAGCGCGTACAGCAGCGGCTTGCTCCCGGGCCCGCACACCACGGAGTCCGGGACGGTCGGCGCGCCGCGGCGCGTCCAGTAGCTGGCGGCGGCCGCGCGCAGCTCCTCCGACCCGGCGACCGGGCCGTAGGCGCCCCGGTCCGCGGCGGCGGCGAGCTCGCGCGCCAGCGCCGGGTGGACGGGGACGCCCGCCTCGCCGAAGCCGAGCGGCAGCACCGTCGCCCCCTCGCTCCGCTTGCGGGCGAGGGCCTCGTTCACCGCGAGGGTGGGCGACAGCGGCACCGGCCGCGGCGCGAACGGCACGGGACGGACCTCCTCGGCGCGGCCGGGCGCCGGGCGGCCGAGGACGGAGGCGTCCAGCGGGGGCGCGTCCAGGACGGCGGTGTCGAGGCCGGCGGTGTCGAGGCCGGCGGAGGCGTCGTGACAGGAGGCGTCGGAACCGGCGGCGTTGAGATCGGCGGCGTTGAGCCCGGCGGTGCGGAGGCCGGGGACGCCGAGGGCGCTCGTATCGAGCGGGTTGTCGGATTCCGCCTCGGGCGCGGAGGAGTCCGGCACCGGCACATCGGCGGCGGACGAATTATGGGCTGGCATCAAAGCCTCCAGAGGGCAGGCTGAAATAACGAACGGTGAAGTAGTGGTCCCCGTGTGTGACCCTTTCGGGCTCGCAGTCATACTTCCCCGCTCACAGCATCACTACAAGCGAGTCTCAGCGATGCTGACCATAAGATGTAGTGATGCTCGAACTGCGCCGCCTCCGGCTCCTCGCGGAGTTCGCCCGCCGCGGCAGCATCGCCGCCACCGCCGCCGCCCTCGGCTACACCCCCTCGGCCGTCTCCCAGCAGCTCGCCGCGCTCGAGCGGGAGGCGCGCGTCCCGCTGCTGGACCGCACCGCCCGCAGCGCCGAGCTCACCGACGCCGGGCGGCGGCTGGCGGCGCGCGCCGAGGAGATCCTGGGGCTGGTCGAGACGGCCGAGGCGGAGCTGTCCGCCGCGTCCGACACCCCCACCGGGCGGGTGGTGGTGACCGCGTTCCCCACCGCCGCCGTCGCCTTCGCCCCCGCCCTCGCGCACAGCCTCGGGGAACACGAGGGGCTGACGTTCGTCCTGCGGCAGACCCGCCCCGTCGACGGCGTCCGGCAGGTGCAGAACGGCGAGGTCGACATCGCGCTGGTCGACGACTGGGCGGGCACCGTCCCCCACCAGTCGCCCGCCGCGCTCGAGTTCTTCCACCTGCGCCGCGACCCGCTGGTCCTCGTCGTCCCCGCCTCCCACCCGCTGTCGGACCCCGGCCTGCCCGTCGACCTGCAGCGGCTGCGCGAGGAGCCGTGGCTGGCGGCGCCGGGCGGCGAACCGTCCCGCGACGCCCTCGAGCGGCTGCTGGACACCGTGGGCGGCCACCGGCCCGTCCCCTGGGAGTTCGAGGGGCTGCACACGATCCTCAGCCTCGTGGCGCGCGGCATCGGCGTCACCGCCGTGCCCGCCCTCGCCCTCGCCGCGGGCGACCGCGGCGTCGCCGTCCGCCGCATCCCCGAGTGCACCCTGGCCCGCGAGGTGTACGCCGTCACCCGCAGCGCCAGCGTGCGCCGCCCGTCCGTGGCGGTGACGCTCCGTGCGATCTACGCCGCCGCCCGTGACGTCCAGCCGGCGCCGCCCGAAGGATGACCCGCGACCGCCGGCCCGATTTCCCCGCCCGGAGCGCGGTTGCGGACGTTCGCCGAGGTCACGCGAGTGTGCGATGGTGCCTGAGGGGGACACGGTGCGGGACGGCACGCGCGAGTTTTGCCCTCGAAACGGCCGGATTCGCGCGGATCATCACGTACGGTGGGGCGAATCGTGACGACATCCGAGTCTTTGCACACCGATCGGGGAGCGCAGCGCTCGATGGAACGACCGGCGACCACGCACACGGCGCCGTCCGCGGTGACGGCGCCGTCCGCTCCGGCGGCACCGGCCGAGCCCGTACGGCCTCAGGACGCGCACTTCCAGGACACGGTCCTCGTGAAGGCGCGCGCCGAGGAGGCGCGGGCGGACCGCGGACGGCACCGGGCGATCGTGCCCGGTCCGGGCGGGTCCGCCTCCGCGGAGGCGGCATCGTCCGGCACGGCACCGCCCGGGAGGGCGGGACCGGTATCCCCGGAGGCCGTGTCCGCGAAGGCCGTGCACACCGAGTCCGGGCATACCGAGTCCGGGCAGGCCGAGTCCGGGCACACGGCGGCCGGGCACACGGCGGCCGGGCACACGGCGGCCGGGGGCGCGGAGGCCGGCGGGGCCGGCTCCGGGGCCACGGCCGCGGCGGACACCGAGGGCGAGGGGCACCACGTCTTCGAGCTGCCGCGGATCAGGGCCCTCCTCGTGCACGCGCTGCCGCGCTTCTTCGAGGGCGTCATCGCCCCGGTCCTGGTGTTCTACGCCGCGCTCACGCTGCTCGGCCTGAACGGCGCGCTCGTCGCCGCGGTCGCGTGGGTGTACGGCGGCATCGCGTACCGGTACCTGCGCGGGCATCCCGTGTCGGGGATGCTCATGCTGGCCGCGGTCGGCGTGACGGTCCGCGCGGCCCTGTCCGCCGCGACCGGCAGCGCGGTGGTCTACTTCCTCCAGCCGACCCTCGGCACGCTGATCGTCAGCATGTCGTTCCTGGCGTCGGTGCCGCTGGGCAAGCCTCTGGCGATGAAGCTCGCCAAGGACATGGCCCCGATCCCGGAGGCGTTCCTCAAGCACGGCAGGGTCCACCGGTTCTTCCTGCGGATCTCGCTGCTGTGGTCGATGGTTCTGTTCACGAACGTGCTCGTCAGCGTCTGGATGCTGTTCAACCAGTCGATCGGCACGTACCTGTGGCTGCGGACCAGCATCGTCGCCGCGCTGGGCGCGTTCGGCGTCGCCGTCTCGGTGTGGGGGTTCAAGCGGCTCCTGCGCCACATCAACTGGAAGCCCGCCGGAAGCGCCTGACGCACCCGGGGCCTACCACGTCCCGCCGCCCCGCACGGGCGGCGGGACGACTTTTTGCCCGGCCGGTGACCTGAACTTTCCCGCGTGTACCCTCGTCTATCTGGCTTAGATAGGTTTGTAGAACACTGAGCTGATCTTGGTGAATGGGGGAGTTTGTGGCTGGCAAGAGGCGACTGGGCCTGGCGGTGACCGGGGGCGCGGGCGCGGTGGTGATGTTCGCCGCCGGCTGCAGCGGCGACACCTCCGGCGCGGGCCTGGCGTCCGACGAGACGAAGACCACGGTGACGATCACGCCGGCCAACGGGACGACCCAGGTCAAGCCGGACGGGACGATCGAGGTGAAGGTCGTCGACGGCACCCTGCAGAAGGTCACCGTCCAGGGCGACGGCGCGGAGATCACCGGGAAGCTCTCCGCCGACCGCACCGTGTGGCGCTCCGACCGGACGATGAAGCCCGACACGCGGTACACGGTGACCGCCGTGGCCGGCAACGACGGCAAGAGCCAGACCGCGACCAGTTCGTTCGCCACCCTCGACGCCGCCCAGACGCTCGAGATCGTCGACGTGACCCCGAACGTCGAGGGCGAGGAGGTCGGCGTCGGGGCGCCGATCATCGTGCGGTTCAACCGCCCGGTGGGGAACCGGGCGGCCGTTGAGAAGGTCCTCGAGGTGACGCCGCAGAAGCCCGTCGAGGGCGCGTGGCGCTGGATCGACGACAAGCAGGTCATCTACCGGACGAAGACGTACTGGGAGCCCCACCAGAAGATCAAGTTCGACGCCGACCTCGCGGGCGTCAACGTGGGCGGCGGCGTCTACGGGGAGGCCGACAAAGAGGCGACCATCACCGTCGGCGCGGAACAGATCACCAAGGGCGACATCAGCGAGCACCACATGACCGTCTACCGGGACGGTAAGAAGCTGCGCACGATCCCGTTCAGCGCCGGCAACGGCACCACCCGGGAGTACACCACCACCAGCGGCGTCCATCTGCTGATGGGCAAGCAGAACCCGGTGACGATGATCTCCCCGGGCCGCAAGCCCGGAGACCCCGGCTACTACAAGACGGTCGTGAACTACGGCGTCCGGTTCTCCAACAGCGGCGAGTTCACGCACTCCATGCCGTCCACCGTCGGCGTCCAGGGGAGCGCCAACGTCAGCCACGGGTGCCTCAACCTGAGCCCGGCGAACGCCAAGTGGTACTACGACATCATGCAGCGCGGCGACGTCCTGAAGCTGACGGGCAGCGACCGCCAGATCGAGTGGAACAACGGCTGGGGCTACTGGCAGATGTCGTTCAACGAGTGGAAGGAAGGCAGCGCCCTGAAGTGACCCCGGCCCGGCTCGGCCGTCCCGGCGGCCGGGCGGGTCCGCGCAGGTCTCCGCCGTGCAACGCTTTGATCTCGACGGGCGTCGAGCACCTCGGGACAAGGCATGATCGGCGACTTTTGTCGCTAATGTCTTCCTGATACGGCGGGGTATCTGGAGGTGGCGGTGCAGCACGTGTCCGCACGGCGAACGCGGCGACGGAGCGGGGCCGGTACGGCGGTGGCGGGGGTCGTGATCCTCCTCACCGCCGCCTGCTCGGGAGACGAGAAGGCGGCGGGCGTCGCCGGCGAGCAGGCCGAGGCGGCCGCGCCGCAGGTGACGATCGCCCCGGGCGACGGGAACACCAAGGCCCTCCCGGAGGCGGGCGTCGTCGTGAAGACCACGGGCGGCACGCTCGAGAACGTCACGCTGTCCTGGAAGAACGGGCCGATCAGCGACGCCGGGACCATGTCCGCCGACCGGACGAGCTGGAAGTCGCGGACGCTGCGGCCGGACACGAAGTTCCAGGTGTCGGCCGTCGCGGTCTCCCCCGAAGGCAAGAGGACGACCGTCAACGCGAGCATCGCCACCCTGGAGGCGAAGCAGAAGCTCGAGATCGCCGACATCATCCCGCGCAAGGGCGAGAAGGTCGGCGTCGGCATGCCGATCACCGTGACGTTCAACCGCGACGTCGACGACAAGAAGGCCGTCGAGAGCGCACTGCAGGTCAAGTCGTCCAAGCCCGCCACCGGCGCCTGGTACTGGGTGAGCGACAAGCAGGTCGTCTTCCGCACGAAGAACGGCGACTACTGGAAGCCGAACCAGAAGGTGTCCTTCGAGGCCGACCTCGCCGGCGTGAAGTCGGGCAAGGGCACCTACGGCACCAGGGACGTCGGGCGCGCGTTCCGCATCGGCGACTCGCACATCCTCAAGGTCAGCACCAAGACGAAGAAGGCCGTCGCCTACGAGAACGGCAAGAAGGTCCGTTCCTGGCCCATCAGCGCCGGGAAGGGCGGCCGGGTGGTCAACGGCGTCGACACCTACCTCACCTCCAGCGGCGTCCACCTGACCATGGGCAAGGAGAACCCGGCGATCATGACGTCCGAGTGGATGGGCGTCGATCCGGAGGACAAGGCGAACGGCGGTTACCGCGAGGTGATCCCGTACGCCGTGCGGATCTCCCAGAGCGGCGAGTACGTCCACTCCATGGCCTCCACCGTGTGGGCGCAGGGCGAGCAGAACGTCAGCCACGGCTGCGTCAACTCGCCGCCCAAGGACGCCCGCTGGTTCTACAACTGGTCCTACCGCGGCGACCCGGTGATCATCACCGGGAGCAAGCGGAAGCTGGACTGGAACAACGGCTGGAGCTACTACGAGATGTCCTGGGACAAGTGGGTGAAGGGCAGCGCCCTGAACCGCACCGTGACGACCGGATGATGTTCGGCTGACCCGGGACGGGTAACAATGCCGGGAATGCCGCCTGCGAACGGGGACCCGGTGAAAGACGACCGGGCGAACGAGCGCGCGCACCCCCCGCCGGACGGCGCTGCGGGCCGCGCGGGCGCTGCTTCGGCGGCGGCCGCCGCACCGGGGCGAACGCCTCCGTGTGCGGATCCTCCTGCAGAACGCCCACGGCACCGGCGGAACCATCCGCACCGTGCTCAACCTGAGCGGCAGGCTGGCCCGCGACCACGACGTCGAGATCGTCAGCGTGATCCGCAACAGCGCCAAGCCGTTCTTCCCGCTGCCCGACGGCGTGACGGTCACCTACGCCGATGACCGCCTCGCGCCGCGGGGACGCGCCGCCCGGCTGCTGTCACGGCTGCCGAGCGTGCTCATCCCCAAGGAAGAGGCGTCCTTCAAGTGGATGAACCTCTGGACCGACCTGCGGCTGCTCGGGACGCTGCGGGCCGCGCCGCCGGACGTCCTCATCGCCACCCGGCCGTCGCTGAACCTGCTCGTCGCGGCGCTCTCCCCGCGCGGCGTCACCCTCATCGGGCAGGACCACATGAGCCTCGGGTCCTACAAGCCCCCGCTGCGGCGCCAGATCCTCCGCGACTACCGGCGGCTGGACGTCCTGACGACGCTGACCGAGGCGGCCCGCGCCGAGTACGAGGACGCCCTCGCCGGATCGCCGGTCCGCATCGTCCGGATCCCGAACGCCGTGCCGGACATGCCCGGCGGCCCGTCCCGCCGCACCGGCAAGGTCGTCCTGGCCGCCGGGCGGCTCGTCCAGAACAAGCGCTTCGACCTGCTCATCGAGGCGTTCGCGCCGATCGCCGCCGAGCACCCCGACTGGACGCTGCGGATCTTCGGCGCCGGAGCCCGGCGCGCCGCCCTGCACGACCTGGTCGCCGAGCGCGGCCTCACCGGCCGCGTCGAGATCCGCCCCGCCAGCCGCCGGCTGCACGCCGAGATGGAGCAGGCCGCGATCTACGCCCTCACCTCCCGCCGCGAGGGCATGCCGATGGTCGTCATCGAGGCCATGACGAAGGGACTCGCCGTCGTCTCCACCGACTGCCCGCACGGGCCCCGCGAGATGATCGAACCAGGCCGGGACGGCCTGCTGGTGCCCGTCGACGACGGCGCGGCCCTCACGGCCGCGCTCCGCCGCCTCGTCGCCGACCCGGCGCTGCGCGACCGCCTGGGCGAGCGGGCCCGCGAGTCGGCGCGCGCCTACGAAGCGGCCGGCGTCGCCGCACGGTGGACGGCGCTTCTCGCCGACCTCCACCCGCCGCTCCGCGCCCCCTCGCCGGGCGCGCGCGTCCCCCGGAAACGCCTGGAGCGGCACGAGGAGGAACGCGCCCCCGGCCCCTGACCCGGACCCGCGGAGGCCCGCCGCGGGTCCGGCCCGCGCCTCAGCCGCGTTCGGCCAGGCCGCGGACGAACGCGGCCTGGCCCGCGTGCTGCAGGCAGTCGGAGACGACGCTGACGAGGCGGACGCCCAGGGTGACGGGCGGATCCCAGGCGCGGTCGACGACGACGGGCAGGTCGGCGTCGGTCAGGCCGGCGACGTAGCCGGTCGTCATCGCGTGGACGCTGTCGTGGTAGCCGGTCAGCAGGTCCGGGGAATCGACGCGGACCGCCGCGACCTCGTCCGGTCCGTGGCCGAATCCGGTGTCGGACGGGTCGAGCGGGAGCGCGAAGCGATCGGCCCATCCGCCCGACGTCCACCGCTGCCCGATGCCGGCGACGCCGGCGATGTGGTCGTCCTGGACGCGGGTCAGATGCCACAGCAGCCAGGCGATCGTGTTCGCCTCCGGGTCGGCGCGGAACACGAGCCGGTCGGGCGTGAGGCCGCCGGCTGCGGCGTGGACCTCGTCGCGGACCCGGTCGAAGGCGTCGGTGAGCAGCTCGGCACTGGTCATTGGCCCGAGGCTAGTGCGGGGAGGCGGCGATTTCAGGTCCCGGAGGCCCGGATGTCGGCGTTCCGCTTGATACTGAGCGTGACCGGATGGATCCTTGGTGTGTCGATGACCGTGCGAGGTGCAGGGGGGTTCGCGCGTGCGGTGGGGTGGAGCGTGCCCGGGGCGCTGATCCGCGGCGTGCCGGAGGACGGGCGGTGAGCCGCTCCGCGTTCGTCCACCAGGGGTGCGTGTACGCGTGCGACGACGAGTTCGTGGAGACGGCCGTGCCGTTCATCGTCGAGGGCCTGGAACGGGACGAGCCGGTGCTCGTCGCGACGACCACGGCGAACATCGAACTGGTGCGGGCGGTCCTGGGCAGGCACGCGCACCGGGTCGATTTCGGCGAGACGGGCGGGTTCGGCCGCCGCCCGCAGCAGCGGATCTCGGCGTTCACCGCCTACCGGCACCGCCACCCGCGGGACGAGCGCGTCCGGATCCTGGCGGAGCCGGTCTGGGCGGGGTGTTCGCCGCGGCGCGTCGAGGCGTGGGAGTGCATGGAGGCCGCGCTCAACACCGTGCTCGGCGGCACCGGCATCCACATGGTCTGCCCGTACGACTCCCGGAACGTGCCGCCGGGGATCGTCGCGAACGTGCGGCGCACCCATCCGGAGATGATCCGCGGCACGGACGTGCGCCCGAGCACGGCGTACGTCCAGCCGCTCGCGTTCGTCCGGGGCCGCGCCGCGCCGCTGCCGTCCCCGCCGCGCGACGCGGTGACGCTGGCGTTCGGCGGCGACCTCGGGCGGATGCGGCACGCGATCGTGCTGGAGACGGCGGCGCTGGGGCTGCTCGGCGAGCACATGGTGATCTTCTCGGCGGCGGTGGGCGAGATCGTCGGCGGGGCGGCGGGCGGGCACGGGCGGCCGACGGTGGCGCTGTGGGCGCAGCCCGGCGAGGTGGTGTGCGACGTGCGGCTGCCGATGGCGCTCGACCCGTTCATCGGCCTGCACCCGCCGACCCTCCGCCCCACGCCCGGCGACGGCTTCTGGCTCGCCCGGCAGATCTGCGACCACCTCGACGTCCGCCCGGGCCCGGACGGGACGACCGTGCGGCTGCACACCCGCGTTCGGCGTTCTCCCCGCTAGAACGTCCGATGATCGGGTAGGCGCCGGTCATGAGCACTGCCGAACGCGGATTCGCCGCCGAGGTGCGCGACGCGGTGACGCCGCGCGCGGTGGCACTCGTCGTGGGCGTCTTCGTCCTGCAACTGGGCTTCATCGTGTCCTATATCGGGGCGTTCCACGCGCCCGACCTGAACCGGCTTCCCGTGGCGGTCGCCGCCCCGCCGCAGGCGGCGGAGCAGATGGCCCGGCGGCTCGACGGGCTCCCGGGCCGGCCCGTGGACGCCCGGCCGGTGCGCGGCGAGCAGGAGGCGCGGCGGCTGCTGCTGCGCCGCGAGGTGAGCGCGGCCGTGGTCGTCGACCCGCGCGGCACGACGGACACGCTGCTGGTCGCGTCCGCCGCGGGCCCGGCCGCCGCCGAGGCCGCCGCGAGCCTGGCCGAGCGGGTGGAGTCGGCGCGGGGACGGGACGTGCGGGTGGTCGACGTCCGGCCGCCCGACCCGAGGGACGCCCGCGGGCTGTCGTCGTTCTACCTGACGATCGGGTGGATGGTCGGGGGGTACCTGGCCGCGTCGATCCTCGGACTGTCCGCGGGCGCCCGGGCGGCGAACCCCCGCCGGACCCTGATCCGGCTGTGCGCGCTGGCGCTGTACGCGGTGGCGTCCGGTGCCGCGGGCGCGTGGATCGCCGGACCGCTGCTCGGTGCGCTGGACGGGCACTTCCCGGCGCTGTGGGGGATCGGGACGCTGACGGTGTTCGCCGCCGCCGCGTTCACCGTCGCCCTGCAGGCGCTGTTCGGGCTCGTCGGGATCGGTGTCGCGATCCTGCTGTTCGTCGTCCTCGGCAACCCCAGCGCCGGCGGCGCCTATCCGGCGTCGCTGCTGCCGGCGTTCTGGCGGGTCATCGGCGACTGGCTGCCGACGGGGGCGTCGGTGACGCTCGTCCGCAACACCGTCTACTTCGCCGGGCACGGCACGGCGCGCGCCTGGTGGGTGCTCGCCGGGTACGCCGCCGCCGGGACGGTGATCGCCCTCGCCGCGGCGGCCGCGCGGACCCGCCGCGATCGCACGGACTGAACGGGAGCCCGCCCGGCCGGGGGCGGGCTCCCGCGTGCCCGCCGGTCCTACGAGCGGACGCCGTAGAGGTGCTCGAGGGCGAGCTGGTCGAGACGCTCGTGCGCCGCGCCGCGGACCGCGAGGGCCTCGACGTCGGGGGACGCGTCGCGGACGGACCGCCAGTCCTCGCCCGCGGCGAGCGTCGGCCGGGCCAGCTCGTCCAGCCGGGCGTCCCGCAGCGCCTCCCGCACGTCGGGGTCGGCGCGGAACGCGCGCACCTTCTCCCGCAGGATCAGCCAGTTGCGCATGCAGGCCGCCGCCGACTCCCAAACGCCCGCGTCGTCCTCGGTCCGCGGCGGCTTGAAGTCGAAGTGGATCGGGCCGTCGTAGTCGCTCTGCTCGATCAGGTCGACCACCCAGAACGCGCCGCGCACGTTCCCGGCGCCGAACCGCAGGTCCTGGTCGTAGCGCGGGCCGTGCTGCCCGTTGAGGTCGATGTGGAACAGCTTGCCGTGCCACAGCGCCTGAGCCAGGCCGTGCGCGTAGTTCAGGCCCGCCATCTCCTCGTGCCCGACCTCGGGGTTGAGGCCGACCATCTCCGGGCGCTCCAGCTCCTGGATGAACGCCAGCGCGTGCCCGACCGTGGGAAGGAGGATGTCGCCGCGCGGCTCGTTCGGCTTCGGCTCGATCGCGAACCTGATGTCGTATCCCCGGTCGGTCACGTAGGCGCCGAGCACGTCGAACGCCTCCTTGTACCGGTCCAGCGCGGCGCGGACGTCCTTGGCCGCCCCCGACTCCGCGCCCTCCCGGCCGCCCCAGCAGACGTACGTGCGGGCGCCCAGCTCGGCGGCCAGGTCGAGGTTGTCCATCACCTTGCGCAGGGCGAACCGCCGGACGTCCCGGTCGTTGGAGGTGAACGCGCCGTCCTTGAAGACCGGATGGCCGAACAGGTTCGTCGTCGCGGTGGTGACGACGAGGCCCGTCTCGTCCAGCGCCTTGCGGAACGCGTCGATCCGCTGCCGCCGCTCGGCCGCCGACGCGTCGAAGTCGAACACGTCGTTGTCGTGGAAGTTCACGCCGTACGCGCCGATCTCGGCGAGCCCGCGGACGGCCCGGTCCGCGGCCATCGGCGGCCGGGTGCCCGGACCGAACACGTCCACCCCCTGCCAGCCGACCGTCCATATGCCGAACGAGAACCGGTCCTCGGGAGCCGGGGTGTAGTCGCTCATGTCGTCCTCCTTATCGGCCTTGCTCGGCCGCCGTACCGAGCGCCGGGGCGGTGTCGCGCAGCGCGGCGTAGCGCGCGCGGACGTCCGTCTCGACGCGGTCGGCGGTGTACTCGGTGGCGGGCGGCGGCGGCCAGTCCGGCGGGTCCGGCGTCCCGGCCAGCGCCCAGGCGGCCTGCCGGGCGGCGCCGAGCGCCACGTACTCGGCGGGTTCGGGCACGGTGACGGGCGTGCCGAGGATCGCCGGGGCCAGCGCGCGGACGGCCTCGCCGCGCGCGCCGCCGCCGATCAGCAGCGTGCGGCGCGGCCGGACGCCCTGGGCGGCCAGATGGTCGACGGCGTCGGCGAGCGAGCACAGCAGCGCCTCCACCGCCGCCCGCGCCATGTTCTCCCGGGTGGCGTTCGCCGTGGTCAGCCCGGTGAGGACGCCCGTCGCGTCCGGGCGGTCGGGGGTGCGCTCCCCGTCCAGGTAGGGCAGCAGCGTCAGCCCGCCCGCGCCCGGCTCGGCGGCCGGCGCGAGCGCCGACAGTTCGTCCAGCGTCGCGCCGGTCAGCGACGCCGCGGCCTCCAGGATCCGGGCGGCGTTCAGCGTGCAGACCAGCGGCAGGAACCGGCCGGTCGCGTCGGCGAACCCCGCGACCAGGCCGGACGGGTCGGCGGCGGGTGCGTCCGCGACCGCGAACGCCGTCCCGGACGTCCCGATCGACAGCACCACGTCGCCGGGCCGCAGCCCGAGGCCGAGGGCCGCGCCCATGTTGTCGCCCGTGCCGGCGGCGAGCGCCGCGCCCCAGGGCGTCGTCCCGACCCGCTCGCCGGGGGACGCCACCCGCGGCGGCTCGGCGTCGCGGCCGAGCGCGGCGCGCAGGACGTCCGGCAGGTAGACGCCCTCGGCGGGCGACCAGTAGCCGGTGCCGGACGCGTCGCCCCGGTCGGTGACCGGGCCGTCCGAGCCGAGCCGCAGCGTCAGCCAGTCGTGGGGGAGCAGCACGCGCTCGGTGCGGCGCGCGTTCTCCGGCTCGTGCTCGGCCATCCACCGCAGCTTGCTCACCGTGAACGACGCGACGGGCACGCTGCCCGTCTGCTCTGCCCACACCCGGGCGCCGCCCAGCTCTTCCACCAGCGCGCGCGCCTGCGGTGCCGAGCGGGTGTCGTTCCACAGCAGTGCGGGCCGGACGACCTCGCCGTCCGCGTCGAGCGCGACCATGCCGTGCTGCTGCGCGGCGACGGCCACCGCGTCCGCCCGCTCGAGGAGCGCGCCCGCCCGCCGCAGCGCGTCCCACCAGCGGTCCGGGTGGCATTCGGTGCCGTCCGGGTGCGGCGCCGACGCCTCGCCGACCACGGCGCCGTCGGACGCACGGCACAGCACGACCTTCGTCGACTGCGTCGAGGAATCGACGCCCGCGACCAGCCGCTCGGCCATCCGCGCCCCTTTCGTCAACAATGTGGACTTAAGTAACGTAGCAGTGGGACCGGCACCTGCCTATAGCCCCGACTGAATTAGGGTGCGTCCATGACGAACTCCGGGAACGTCCCCGTCCGGCACGCCACGATGCGCGTCCGGAACCTCGCCGTCGTCCTGGAGCACATCGCCCGGCACCAGCCCGTCACCCGGGCCCGCCTCGCCGAGCTCACCGGATTCACCAAGACCACGGTGTCCAACCTCGTCGGGGTCCTGGACGACGCGGGCCTCGTCGTCGACGGCGCGCCCGTCCACGAGGGCGAGCGCGGCCGTCCCGGCGTGGCCGTCTCGCTGCGCGGCGACGGCGCCGCCGGGCTCGGCCTGGAGGTCGGCGTCGACCACCTCTCCGCGTGCGTCCTGGACCTGGCCCGCCGGGTCCGCTACCGGCACGTCGTCACCGGCGACAACCGCGGCCGGGAACCCGCCGCCGTCCTCGCCGCGCTCGCCGGGCTGGCGGAGGACGCCGTCGCCGCGGCCGCCGGACAGGGCCTCACCGCGGCCGGCGCCGCCGTCGCGCTGCCCGGCCTGCTCGACCGCGGGAACGGGGTCGTCCGGCACGCCCCGAACCTCGGCTGGACGGACGTGCCCGTGACCGGCGCGCTCGCCGGGCTGCGCGCCGAGTACGACAACGAGGCCAACCTCGCGGCCCTCGGGGAGCTGTGGTTCGGCGGCGGGACCCGACTCGGCGACTTCGTCCACGTCTCCGGCGAGATCGGCATCGGCGCCGGCATCGTCGTGGACGGGCGCGTCTTCCGCGGCGCGCACGGCTTCGCGGGCGAACTCGGCCATCTCGTCGCCGACCCGTCCGGCCCGTCCTGCCCCTGCGGCGGCCGCGGCTGCCTCGAGCAGATCGCCGGACGGGACGCCCTCCTGCGCGCCGCCGGGATCCCCGCGGGCGACGCGCCGCTCGACCTGCTCGCCGCCCGGCTGGCGGCCGGCGACGAGACGGCGCACGCGGCCGCCGTCCACGCGGGCCGCTCCCTCGGCGCCGCGCTCGCCGCCGCCGTCAACCTCCTCGACCCCGACACCATCGTGCTCGGCGGCGCCTACCCGCCGCTCGCGCCCTGGATCGTCCCGCCGCTGCGCGACGCCCTCGCCGCCGGGCCGGGCTCCCTGCGCCGCGCCGTGCCGCCCGTCGAGGTGTCCGCGCTCGCCGACGGCGCCGCCGTCCTCGGCGCCGCGGGCCTGGTCATCGAGCGCCTCCTCGCCGACCCCGGCCCGCTGTTGCCCTGAGCCGGACCAGGCGCCCCGGGCGCCGACCCGCCGCGCGACGAACGACGCGATCAGCCGACCGGCCACCGGGAGACGCCGGTCGCCGCGCCGCGCGGCGGGCCGTGAAAGCGTGAAAGGGCCGTTCACGGGGCGCGGCGGCGGCGGTTAGCGTCCGGGCGACGACATCCGCGAACCCCTGGACGGGAGGATGATGGCGACCCGAAGACGAGCGGTCCTGGCGGGGGCCGTGCTCGGCCCCGCGATGCTGGCCGGGGCGCTGCTGCCGGCCGCGCCGGCGTCCGCGCACGGCGCGGCCATGATGCCGGGCGGCCGCACGTACCTGTGCTGGCTGGACGGGCTGACCGAGACGGGACAGATCGTCCCGCAGAACCCCGCGTGCGCGGCGGCCGTCGCGCAGAGCGGCACGACCTCGCTGTACAACTGGTTCGCCGTGCTCCGCTCGGACGGGGCGGGCCGGACCCGCGGCTTCATCCCGGACGGGCGGCTGTGCAGCGCGGACGCGGTCGTGTACGACTTCGGCGGCTACGACCTGCCCCGCGACGACTGGCCGGTCACGCACCTGACGTCCGGCGCCGACCTGCAGTTCCGCTTCAACAAGTGGGCGGCCCACCCCGGCGAGTTCCGCACCTACATCACCAAGGACGGCTGGAACCCGACCGAGCCGCTGACCTGGGACGACCTGGAGGAAGATCCTTTCTACCGCGTCACCGACCCGCCGAGCACCGGCGCGCCGGGCAGCGCGGACTCCTACTACCACTGGACGGCACGGCTGCCCACGGGCAAGAGCGGCCGGCACCTCATCTACACGGTGTGGGAACGGTCGGACAGCGCGGAGACCTTCTACAACTGCTCCGACGTGGTGTTCGACGGCGGCGACGGCGAGGTGACCGGCATCGGCGGGGACGCCGGCGCCCCGACCGACCCGCCCGCCGACCCGCCGACGGATCCCCCCACCGGCCCGCCCACCGACGAGCCGCGGCCGGGCAAGGTTTGCACGGCCGACTACGGCACGGTGAGTTCCTGGAACGGCGGCTTCCAGGGCGAGGTGACCGTCACCAACACCGGGACGCTCCCCGTGAACGGCTGGACCGTCCACTTCACGCTCGCGGGCGGCGCCACGATCGGGAGCCTGTGGAGCGGTTCCCACACCCAGACCGGCGCCGACGTCACGGTGACGAACGCGAGCTGGAACGGGTCCCTCGCCCCCGGCGCGTCCACGACGTTCGGGTTCACCGCGCAGGTGCCCGGCGCCGCGGACGAACCGTCCCCGCACTGCATGACGTCCTGACCCCCACCCGACCGGCCCGCGATCCCCTCCCGGGGGCCGCGGGCCTCTTCGGGCGCACCGGCGAACGCGGCCCCGCACCCGGTACGGCCCCGCCGGGAGCGGCCGCCGCGCAGGGAACGGGCCCCGCGGCCGTTGCCGCGGGGCCCGTCCTCCGGCGGGTCAGGGGAGGGGCGGGTAGGCGTTCTCGAGCAGCTCCTGGAACTGCGCGGAGAACCAGTGCCCGGAGATCGGCGCGTTCGGTAGCGCGCCGCTCGGGTTGTCGCCGTTGCGCGGGTTGCCGGTGTACGTGGGGTCGCACATCCGGTCGAAGCCCTTGCCCTCGTCGTTCGGGATCTCCTCGCTGGAACCGTCCGACTCGCCTGGCGGCTTCATCCAGACGTAGGCGTCGACGCCCGGCTCGGGGGCCGTCTGCGGCCGCTCGCCGAGGCCGGCGCCCGACTGGTTGCACCAGTTGCCGGGGTGGATCCGCCGGTCGGTGCGGCCGCCGTCGACGTAGGCGTTGACGTCCGTCATCGGGCCCGGGCCGGACGGGCGCTCAGCGCCGCCCCAGCCGTTGCGGCTCGTGTCGATCAGCATCCCGACGCCGGAGTCGAACCCCTCCTCGACGAGCTGCTCCCGGAACGCCTGCGCGTACGACAGCTCGTCCACGTACCGGTTCCAGTCCACCCAGTCGGACTGCCGGACGGACGTGCCGTTGACGGTGTCGCCGATCGTGAAGAACGGCTCCTTCAGCGCCCCGTAGTTGGCGGTGTTGCTGATGAAGCCGGCGACGTTGGACATCGAGCCGGACTGCCGCGCCGTCTGCGCGAGCAGCTCGGCGGTCGGCTCGAAGTTGCTGTCCCAGCCCAGCCAGCCGTGGTGCCCGACGTCCAGGTAGTTGTAGACGTTCGGGATCGCGCCCAGCTTGTCGAGCGCGTAGGCGATGCCCTCCTGGTAGTTGCCGTTCTCCTTCATGACGTCGCAGTTCTCGGTGACGGTCGGCCGGCCCGAGACGTTCGTGATCAGGTTGGGCAGCGAGTCGATCTCGACGACCGCGACGATCCGCAGATCGGCGTACTTCGGGTCACCGAGGATCTCGGCGATCGGGTCGATGAACTCGGTCTTGTACCGGCCGATCTCCTCGGGCCCGAGCTCCCCGTTGGAGGCGAGCGCGGCGCAGTCGCGGCCCGGCAGGTCATAGACGACGACCTGGAACAGCCCGGCGCCCTGCGTCAGCGCCCGGTCGAGGTGGTCGCGCAGGCCCATGCCGCCGTTCACGCCCTCGATCGCGGCGATACGGTCCATCCACACGCCGGTCGGCTCGTCCGCGATCGCGTCCCCGCCCGGCTCCGCGGCGGCCTTCGCCCGCCATTCGGGGTTGACGTACGCCTGCACGCCCGCGTACGGGTTGTCGACGCGTCCGTCCGCGGGCGGGTCGGTGGGCGGATCCGTCGGCGGGTCCGTCGGGGGATCGGTGGGCTCGGTCGACCCGGTGCACAGGACGCCGTTCAGCCGGAACTCGGCCGGGGCCTGGTTCGTGCCCGAGAACGTCCCCTGGAAGCCGGGGGTCACGGACGCGCCGCTGCCCAGCGAGCCGTTCCAGTCCATGTTCGTGACCGTGACGTGCTGCCCCGACTGGGCGAACCGCCCGTTCCAGCCGGACGTCACCCGCTGGTCGCCGGGGAAGTCCCATTCGAGGGTCCAGCCGGTGAGGGCGTCACCGAGATTGGTGACCGTCACCGAACCGGTGAAGCCGGTGTTCCACGAGTTCGCGGTGTACTCGACCTTGCAGCCGGCGGCCGCGCTGGCCTGCGTCTGGGCCAGCGCGACCGTGCCCGAGGCGAGCAGGGCGGCGGTCGCGGCCGCCGCGACCCCGCGGCGTCGCGCGCCGCCGGTGGACCGGCGGGCTGGGGGGTGTCTCATCCGGAATCCTTCCTTCGGGGGTGAACGGGTTCCTCATGGATTCGGGGGAGGCGCAAGCGGGACGGGAAGCCTCTCGGCGGGACGGCCGTCATTCGCCGGACTCGTCGCCGGGGAGTGCGGCGAGCACCTGAGCGGCGGGCGGTTCCCGCACGTCGGGACGGGCCCCGAAGTTCGACAGCTCCACGGTCCCGCGAATGGTCCTCTCCGATTTCTCCTCCTTTTCGGAGGCCTTTTTCCGGTTCTCGGAAGTCGGGGCCGGGGACGCGCCGGGCGCCGGGAGGGTGAACCGGATCCGGGTGGGCCGGCCCGCGTCGTCCGTCCACAGATCGACGGCCGTCGCGGCGGGCAGCAGGCCCGCGAACGCCCGCTGCCGCGGATCGGGGCTCGCGCGCAGTGCCGCGCCCCGCTCCACGACGCCGCGGACGTGCCATGTCGCGCCCGCCTCGCCCGTCACGCGGAGCCGCCCCGCGGCGCGCAGGACCATCGCGACGCGGTGGACGTCGGGGAAGGCCGCGAACAGCCCGGTGTCGCGGTCGGCGCGCAGCCACGTCCTGCCGGTGCGCTCGCGCACGGACGTCGGCAGTGTCACGTACGAGACGGCCCTCGCCCCGTCGCCGATCGCCAGGACCGTGGTGCGGGCGCCCTTCAGTTCGCCCTCCATCCGCCCGGCGGGCCGCCGCGCGTCCCAGATTCCGTTCATGTCGACCCGGTGGCCCGCGCCGCCGCCGTGCCCGGGCATGGCCGCCCGCACGGTGAGCCGGAACGAGGGCGCGCTCTCCAGCCGGCCCGCGCCGGCGGCGAGCAGGGTGGACGCGTCGTGCGGGAAGCGCGCCGCGCGGTCCTTCGCCGCGCCGCCGCCGCACCCCGACGCGAGGGGGAGCGCGGCGAGCAGCACCAGGGCGCCGGCCATGGGCGCCGACCGGCGCCGCCCGCTGCGTGCATTCATCGAACCTCCTCGGCACGGCGTGGGAGCGCTCCCATTTTCGGGTGCACAATGAACGTAGATCGATATGGTGAAGGTGGAACAGTGTTGTTCCACGGTTTTCATGGATTTTCACGGTGCTTCGCGCGCGAGAAGCGGGGGCGTCCTGAATGGCGGCAACTCCCGGTTCTATGGCCCTTGACACAATCCGTTCACGCCCAGATTCTTGGGAGCGCTCCCACTACTCCCGTTCCGGCCCGCCCCCAGGGGGCCGGGAGACCCCCGAAGGGAGTGCCAGCGTGACGATCACTCGCTCGCACGGAGACCCCGCCCTCCCAGCCCCCGACCCTCCGGAACCCTCCCCTGGGAGACCCGCCGCCACCGGAGCGGCCGCGACGGTCACGCTCGCCGACGTCGCCCGGCTCGCCGGGGTCTCGCCCGCCACCGCGTCCCGCGTGCTCAACGGGTCCGCCCGGGTCAGCCCCGGCGCCCGGAGCCGGGTCGAGGACGCCGTCGAGCGCCTCGGCTACGTCCGCCGCCGGGGGGCGGGCGGGCACCGGGGCACGTCCGGGACGATCGCCGTCGTCCTCTGCGAGGACAGCCGCAGGGTCTTCGGCGACCCCTTCTACGCCCGCCTGCTGTGGGGACTGCGGCGCGAGCTGGACGGCCGTGCGCCGCTTGTCGTGCTGATGGCCGGCCGGTCGCAGGAATGGCGGGCCACGGCCGGGTACCTGCGCGGCGGGCACGCCGCCGGGGTCCTGCTGGTCGGCGCGCGCCGCGACCAGGTGGGGCCGCTCGTGGGCGCCGCCGCGGGCGCCCCCGTGGTCCTCGCGGGACGGCCGCTGGACGAGCGGGCGCTGCCCTACGTCGACGTCGACAACCGCGGGGGAGCGCGCGCCGCCGTCCGGCACCTGCTGGCGTCCGGGCGCCGCCGCATCGGCACCATCGCGGGCCCCGCCGACCTCGGCGCGGGCGTCGACCGGCTGGCCGGGTACCGCAGCGCGGCGCGGGAGGCCGGGATGGGCGTCACCGGGCTGGTCTGCCAGGGCGACTTCGGCCGGTTGTCCGGGGAACGGGCGATGCGGCTGCTGCTGGAGCGCCGCCCCGACCTCGACGCCGTGCTGGCCGCGTCCGACCTGATGGCCGCCGGGGCGCTGGACGCGCTGCGCCGGGCGGGCCGCCGCGTCCCCGACGACGTCGCGGTCGTCGGATTCGACGACGCGCCCGTGGCGCGGCAGGTGCAGCCGCGGCTGACCACCGTCCGGCAGCCGGCCGAGGACCTCGGCGCCCGGCTGGCCCGCGAGCTGCGCGCCTGCGCCGGGGGCCGCCCGGCGGCCGACCGGGGCGTGGTGCTGCGCACGAAGCTGATCATCCGCGAGTCGGGCTGACCGGCCCTCGAGTCCCCCCGCCCGGCGAGGGCCCGGATCCCGGGCGGGGGCCCGCACCCGACCGCCCCCGCCGGAAGGCCGGCGGGGCGCGGGGAGCCCGGCGGCAACGCGGCGATCGGGGCCCGGGCGCGCCACGTTCCGTGAGAGGATCGTTCTCCGGAGCGAGCGGAGACGGCATGAGCGACGAGAGGCGGCCCCCCGCGGGTGTCGACCTGACGACCCCGAACACGGCGCGGATCTACGACTATCTCCTCGGCGGCAAGGACAACTACGCCGCCGACCGCAGGGTCGCCGAGGAACTGCTGGCGGTGATCCCGGAGGCGCGCACGGCCGCCCGGGAGAACCACGCGTTCATCGGCCGCGCCGTCCGCTTCCTCGCCGCCCTGGGCGTCCGCCAGTTCATCGACATCGGCACCAAGCTCCCGGCGCGCGGCAACGTCCGCGAGGCCGTCGCCGAGGTCGCCCCGGACGCCGCCGTCGTGTTCGCCGACGGCGACCCCGTCGTCCTGGCGCACGCGCGCGCCCTGCTGGCGGGCCGCGGCGGCACCGGCACCGGCCGGACGGCGGTCGTCCGCTGCGACCCGCGCCGGCCCGCGGCAGTCTTCGACGACCCCGAGGTGCGCGCCTGCATCGACGTCGACCGCCCGGTCGCGTGCATCCTGGACCGCGTCCTGCACTTCATCGGCGACGACGCCGAGGCCGCCGAGGTGGTGCGCGGCGTGCACGACGCCCTCCCGCCCGGCGGTCACCTGGTGTTCACGCACATCACCCAGGACCCCGAGCCGCAGTCGGGGGGCGACGTCGGCGCGGTGTTCAAGCCGACCGACCGCCACTTCTGGGGACGGTCCCGCGCCCGCATCCTCGACATCGTCGGCCGCTTCGACCTCCTCGACCCGGGCCTCACCTACACGCCGCAGTGGCGTCCCGACCCGGGGACCGGCACGTTCGTGAACCCGGAGCGGACGTTCACCCTGGCGGGCGTCGGCCGCCGCCGCTGACGGCCCGGGGCGCCCCGGCAGCGATGGCGCCGCCGCCGGTCGCCGTCAGCGGCATCCGGCCGCCGGCACCGCGGGACCGATCATCGTCCCGCCCGCGTGATCGTCCGAGCGTGATCGTCGCACGCGGCCGGCGACGGTTCGGTGATCTGCGGATCAGGCCGTTCCGAAGGCCGCAGGTGGGACAGCGCCGCGCCCGCGGAGGCGGCCGAGACGCACGCGACGGCGAGCCAGCCCGTCCACCCGAGGTGCTCGCCCAGCAGGGCGAGCCCGGCCAGCGCGGCGGCCGCGGGTTCCAGGCTGACCATCACGGCGGCCACCCGCTCCGGCATGCGGCGCAGCGCGGCCTGGTCCAGCGACCACGGGACGACCGCCGACAGCAGCGCGACGCCCAGCCCGGCGGCGAGCACGCCCGGGTGCAGCACGGCGCCCTCCGCGAGCGGGGCCAGCGGCAGGACGAGCAGCGCCGCGACCGCGACGCCCCAGGCCAGGGGCGCGCCGGTGAGCGCGCCCGCGCGCCGGTTCAGGACGAGGTACGCCGCCATGCAGGCGCCCGACCCGAGCGCGAACGCCGCCCCGGACGCCGAGACCGGATCGCCGAACGGACGGTAGATCAGCAGCACGCCCGTCCCGGCGAGGGCCGCCCACAGCAGGTCGAGGGGGCGCCGGGCCCGGGCGAGCGCGAGCGTCAGCGGCCCGAGGAACTGCAGCGTGGACGCGACTCCGACCGGCAGCCGCTCCAGCGCCGGATAGATGAGGTGCATGCCCGCTATGGCGACGCCGAGCGCCGCGACCGTGCCGAGCGCCGCGCGGTCCGGCAGCCGGGGGCGGCGCAGGAGGAGCAGGACGAGCGCCGCGAAGCCCAGCCGCAGGACGATCACGCCCGCCGTCCCCGCGACCGCGAACATCGCCTTGCCGCACGCCATCCCCGCCTGGACGGTCACGACGCTGCCCAGCAGGAGGACCGGGCCCGGTATATCGGGTTTGGTCACCATGTGGCCAGTTTGGGGACGGCGCACCGTGCGGGTCCATCGAATGTTTCCGCACAGAATCGTGTTGAATGGCCGCATGATCGATCGCCGCCTCGAGACGCTGCGCGTCCTGCGGGAGCGCGGCACGGTGACGGCCACGGCGGAGGCGCTGCACCTCACGCCCTCGACGGTGTCGCAGCAGCTCCGGCAGCTCGCCCGCGACCTCGGCGTCGAGCTGCTGGAGGCGCAGGGCCGCCGGGTGCGGCTCACCGCGGCGGCGCACACCGTGCTGCGGCACGCCGACGCGCTGGCCGCGCAGTGGGAGCGGGCCCGAGCCGATCTCGCCGCCCACCGGACGGGCGCCGCCGGGCAGGTGCGGTTCTGCAGCGTGTCGAGCGCCCTCGCCGCGCTGGTCGCGCCCGCCGCCGCGCGGCTGCGGGAGGAGCATCCCGGCCTCGAGGTGCGGATGAGCGAGAAGGAGAGCGAGGACGCGGCGCACCTGCTGCTGTCGCACCGCTACGACATCGCGGTGGTGATCCCGAGCGTGGGCACCCCGGCGCCCGGCGACGCGCGGTTCGCGGTCCGCACCCTGCTCGACGAGCCGCAGGACCTGCTCGTCCCGGCCGGTCATCCGCTGGCCGCGCGCGGGACGGTCCGGCTGGACGAGGCGGCGGGGGAGCCGTGGATCGGCTCGCCGGAGCGCACCGACCAGCACCGGCTGATGCTCGCGTCCTGCGCGTCCGCCGGGTTCGCGCCCCGGATCGTCCACGAGGCCAACGAGTGGTTCGCGGTGTCGGCGCTGGTGGCGCGCGGGTTCGGGGTCGGGCTGGCGCCGCGGCTGGCGCCGCTCCCGCCGGACGACGGGGTGGTGCGGGTGCCGCTGCGGGGCGAGGGCGTCCCGTTCCGCCGCATCATCGCGTGCGTGCGGCGGGGCAGCGACCGGCAGCCGCCGATCGCGCACGGCCTGCGGGCGCTGCGCGCCGCGGCCCGGGACCGCTAGCTAGCCCGCGTCGGCCGTGTCGGGGGCGGCGGGCGGCGGCACCGGGATCGACTCGATGGCGGCGTCGGCGAGCCGCCGGGCGCCGGCCTCGTACCGGTCGCGGAGCTCCAGCAGGACCTGCTGGCCGCGGACGGCGGGCCAGTCGTCCGGCAGGTGCTCGACGGGCAGCCGGGGGTCGTCGCGGACGAGCTGGAGCCACTCGGTCGTCATCCAGAGGTAGCGGGCGAGGTCGTCCGGGGCGTCCGGCAGCGGGTCGGGGCGGTCCCAGCGGCCGAGGAACGCGCGGTAGCCGTCCGCGAGGGCGTCCAGGTCGAACGCCTCCCGCAGCATCGCCGGGACGTCGGTGGGTTCCTCGGCCGGGCCGGAGAACACCTTCAGACGCCCCTCCAGGCCGAGCTCGCCGACGATCGCGCCGACGTCCCGGCGCGACGGAGCGATCCACGTGCCGTTGCCCAGCGAGCCGAAGCCCGCCCAGGTCAGCCGGGCGCGCAGGTCGTGGCGGGCGCGCTGCCACGACTCGGGCATCGAGAACGCGAGCACGGTCCAGGTGCCGTCCCAGTCGGCGTTGAGGACGCCGCGCCGCCAGACGCGCTCCTCGCCGTCGTGCAGGATCGCGGCGGAGCGCGCGGTCAGCCCGAAGTGCATGCGGCGGCCGTCCCGGTGCCGGGCCAGCAGGCCGCGGCGGACCATCCGGGTCAGCGTGGAGCGGACGGCGTGCTCGCCGACGCCGAGGCGGGCGAACGTCTCGATGAAACTGCCCGAGAAGACCGCGATGTCGCGTCCGAGCACGTAGTTGCCGAGGTAGGTCAGCATCAGCGCCTGCGGCCGCAGCCGGGGCGAGGGGCCGCCGTCCGGTTCGGGCCCCGGCGCGCCCGTGCTCCCGCCGCCTTCGCGCTCGGCGCGCTCGGCGTGCCCGTCATCGGAGCCCATCACTCTTCGCTCACCCGTCCGGCTCCCTTCATGGCGCAAGCGTAACGGCGGTCCCGGACGTGCCGGCCGCCGAATCATTCATGTTCGGCAGATCCTTGACCGCTGTGAAATATACGCCTAATTTCGGGGCAGTCCCAGCCCGGGCGCCCGCCGCAGCGACCCCCACCTCGGGAGGCAGCAGTGCGCAAGACGATCCCCCTGCTCGCCGCGGCCGTCCTCGCCGCCGCCACCGCCTGCGGCGGTGCCGGCGAGGACGGCTCCGCCCTCAAGATCGGCTTCATCGAGTCCCTGACCGGCAACTACGCCACGCTCGGCGGCGAGGCGAAGAAGACGGTCGAGCTGGCCGTCGAGCAGATCAACGACGCCGGCGGCATCGACGGCGAGCGGGTCGAGCTCATCACCCTCGACGACCGGACGTCGCCCGACCAGGGCGTCCTGCACTTCAACAGGCTCCGCTCGCGGGACGTCACCGCGATCATCGGCTCCACGTACGCCAACGTCGCGCTCGCCGTCCAGCCGCTCGCCGAGCGGGAGAGGATCCCCTACATCTCGCTGGCGCCCGCCGACGAGCAGGTCGACCCGATCCGCGAGTACACGTTCGTGGTCCCGGCGCTGTCGTCCACCTACGCGCAGGCGATGCTCCGGTACTTCAAGGCCAACGGCGTCTCCAAGGTCGCCGTCGCCTACGACACCAAGAGCGCCTACGCGATGGCCGGATTCGAGGGGATGAAGGCGCACGCGGCCGGGCACGGCGTGCAGATCGTCCGGGAGGAGCCCTTCGAGGCGACCGCCGGCAGCTTCAGCCCGCTGTTCACCCACGTCCGCGACTCCGGCGCGCAGGCCCTCGCCGTGTGGGCGAGCGGGCCGCCCGGGGTGACGCTGGCCAAGCAGTTCCCCTCGTCCGGGCTGGACGTCCCGCTGTTCATGACCGGCTCGCAGGCCAGCAAGCTGTGGCTCGACCCCGTCGGCGAGGCCGCCGAGGGCGTCTACGTGCAGAGTGCCATCGGCGTCGTCGGCGAGCACCTGCCCGACGGGAAACTGAAGCGGTCGATCCAGGAGATGTCGGTCCCGTTCGAGCGGAAGCACGGCTACCCGCCGCCGCAGTTCGCGATGGACGGCTACGCCGCCGTCAAGCTCCTGGCCGCGGCCCTCGAGCAGGCGGGGGGCGGCGACCGCGAGAAGGTCCGGGACGCGCTCGAGGGGCTCGGCCTCGTCACCCCCAACGGCCGGTACGCCTACTCGCCGACCGACCACTCCGGGCTCGAACCGTCCGACATCTCCATGAACCGGGTGCAGGACGGGGCGCTCGTCCCGACCGAATGGTCGCGGGCGCGGCTCGCCGAGACCGCGAAGGCCCTCGGATGACCCCGCTGCTCACGATCGACGGCGCCGGGCGGGCGTTCGGCGGCGTGTACGCCGTCCGGGACGTGTCGATGACGGTCGCGGAGGGCGAGACCCGCGCCGTCATCGGCCCCAACGGCGCCGGGAAATCGACGCTGTTCAACCTGATCAGCGGCCATCTCGCCCCCGACCACGGAACGATCGCGTACGCGCCCGCCGGCGGCGGCCCCGGACCGTCCGGCGGCCGCCGCATCGACCGGATGCCCCCGCACGTCCGGGCCCGGCTCGGCATCGCCATCGTGTTCCAGGGCGCGCGGCTCTTCCGGGGCATGACCGCGCTGGAGAACGTGATGGTCGGCGCGCACGCCCGGACCCGGCACGGCATGCTCGCGGCGACCCTGCGGCTGCCCGTGCACCGCCGCGAGGAGGCCGCCATCCGGGCCGACGCCCTCGACGCGCTCCGCCGCGTCGGGCTGCGCGACTGGGCGGACCGCTCCGCCGACGTCCTCCCGCTCGGCCAGCAGCGGTCCCTGCAGGTGGCGCGCGCGCTCTGCGCACGTCCCCGGCTCCTCCTCCTGGACGAGCCCGCGTCGGGCCTGCGCGCCGCCGAGCGGGAGGCGCTCGCCCAGCTGGTCGAGGGGCTGCGCGCGGAGGGCATGACGATGATGCTGGTCGAGCACGACGTCGCGTTCGTCGCCCGTCTCGCCGACCGCGTCGGCGTCCTCGACCTCGGCCGCCTCATCGCCGAGGGCACCCCGGAGGAGGTCCGCGGCGACCCCGCCGTCGTCGCGGCCTACCTGGGGGAGGAGGCCGCGTGACGGCGCCGGTCATCGAGGTGTCCGGCCTGGTCGTCCGGTACGGGACGGCCACGGCCCTGGACGGCGTCGCGCTGACGGTCGGGGCCGGCGAGGCGGTCGCCCTCATCGGCCCGAACGGCGCCGGGAAGACGTCCCTCGTCGACGCGGTCACGGGCGTGCTGCGGCCCGCCGCCGGACGGGTCCGCGTGCGGGGCCGGGCGGCGCTGGTCCCGGAGGGGCGGCAGATGTTCGGCGGCCTGACCGTCGAGGACAACCTCGCCCTGGGCGCCTGGCGCCGCCGCCGCGCGCGCGGCGCCCGCGACACCGCCCGGGTGTACGAGGTGCTGCCGCGGCTCGCCGCGCTGCGGGACCGCCGCGCGGGCTCGCTGTCGGGCGGGGAGCAGCAGATGGTGGCGTTCGGGCGGGCGCTGATGGCCGACCCGGACGTGCTCGTGGTGGACGAGCTGTCGCTCGGGCTCGCCCCGCTCGTCACCGCGGACCTCGCCGAGCATCTGCGCGCGCTGAACACCGGACGGGGGCTCGCGATCCTGCTGATCGAGCAGAACGCCCGGCTCGCCCTCGACCTCTGCGCGCGCGGCTACGTGCTCGAGGCGGGCCGGGTCCGCGCCGCGGGCACGGCGGACGAACTCGCGGCGGGTAGCGCGGTCGCGGACGCCTACCTCGGCGCCGCGGCGTCCCCGCCTGGGAAGGAGGGGGCGTGAGCGCGTTCCTGCAGTACCTCGTCTCCGGGGTCGCCGTCGGCTGCGGGTTCGCGCTGCTGGCGAGCGGCCTGGTGGCGATCCACCGGGTGACGCGGGTGGTGAACTTCGCGCAGGGCATGTTCGCCGTCGTCGGCGGGATGACCGCCGGGTCGCTGCTGTCGTCCGGCCTGCCGCACGTCGCCGCGGAGGCCGCGGCCGTGCTCGTCGCCGGGGCGGTGGGTCTCGCCGTCGGGGTCGCCGCGACCGGCAGGCGGGGGACGTCCCCGCAGTCGGCCCTCATCGTCACCCTCGGCCTCGGCTTCCTGGCGTACGCGATCGAGATCATGATCTGGGGCGACAACCCGCGCTCCCATCCGGGCCTCGGCGGCTCCGTGGTGCTGTTCGGCGCCCACGTGCAGAAACAGTCGTTCCTCGTCATCGCCGTCGCGGCGGCGGTGTTCGCGCTGCTCGGGCTGTTCTTCGGCCGCACCTACACGGGCAAGGCGCTCACCGCGTGCGCGTCGAACCCGTACGCCGCCCGGGCCGTCGGCATCGACGTCGTCCGCATGGGGCTGCTCGCGTTCGCGCTCGGCGGCATGCTCGGCGGGCTCGGCGGCGTCCTGCTCACGCCGCTGCAGCCGATCTCCTACAACAGCGACGTCCTGCTCATCACCAACGGGTTCGCCGCGGCGATCCTCGGCGGGCTGGACCGGCCGGGCGTCGCGCTCGCCGGGGCGCTCTCCCTCGGCGTCGCCGAGTCGATGGTGGCCGGGTACGGCGGCGCGTCCTACCAGACCGTCGTGGCGCTGGTGCTGATGCTGACGATCATGACGGTGCGCGCGTCGCGGCGGACCGCGCTCCAGGAGGAGGCCGCCCGATGAGCGCGTCCGCCCGCGTCCGATCACCCGGGACGGCCGCCGCGGCCGCGGTCGCCGCCGTCGCGCTCGTCCTGCCGCTCGTCCTGCCGGGCCCGCAGGTGTCGGTGTACGTGCTGCTGCTGATCTCGGCGACCGTCGTCACCGGGCTGTCCATGCTGATGGGCTTCGCGGGGCAGGTGTCGCTCGGCCAGGCCGCCTTCACCATGATCGGCGCCTACACGGCCGCGCTCACCGCGATCCACGGCGTACCCACCTGGGCGGGGCTGCTGCTGGCGCCCGCCGCCGCTGGGGCGGCCGCCGCGCTCGTCGGCGTCCCGCTGCTGCGGCTGCGCGGCCACCAGCTCGCGTTCGCCACCCTCGCCGTCCAGCTGATCCTGCTCAGCGTCGTGGGCCGGCAGGAATGGGCGGGCGGCGACATCGGGCTGCAGGGCGTCCCGCGCCTCACCGTCGCCGGGTACGAGTTCGCCGACGACGTCGCCTACGCCTACCTCGCGCTCGGCGTGCTCGCGGCGACCGTGCTCGCGGCCCGCAACATCGTCCGGTCCCGGCCGGGCCGGGGGTTGCGCGCGCTCGCCACCAGCGAGGTCGCCGCCGCGTCCGCCGGGGTGCCGGTCGCGCTCTACAAGCAGGCCGTGTTCGCCCTGTCGGCGGCGTTCGCGGGCCTCGCCGGGGGCGTCTACGCGTACTACATCGGGTACGTCGCGCCCGGCTCGTTCCCCGTCCTGCTGTCGTTCGAGTACGTCGTGATGGCCGTCGTCGGCGGCGCCGGGACGATCCGGGGCGCGCTCGCCGGCGCCACCGCCGTCACGCTGCTGCTGCAGGTGCTGAACGACGTCGGCACGCGGGAGGGGATGCCCGCGTCCGCGCCGGCCGTCCTGTCCTACGCCGTCTACGGGCTGCTGCTCGTCCTCGTCGTGCTGTTCATGCCGAAGGGCCTCGTCCCCACGGTCGCCGGCCGGTTGCCGCGCCGGGCCCCGGCCGGGCGCGGCGCCGCCGAAGCGGAGCCGGAGGCCGAGCCCGCGCCCGTCAAATGACCGTCCGGACCCGCCTGGAGAGGTGCCCCCGTCATGCGCAACGAAGGACTCGGATCCTGGCCTGCACGCCGCGCCCGCAAGACGCCGGACGCCGCCGCGCTCGTCCACGGCGGCCGGACGATCACCTACGCGGGGCTGCTCGCCCGCGTGTCCGGCCTCGCGCACGGGCTGCGCGACCTCGGCGTCCGGCACGGCGACCGCGTCGGCTACCTCGGGCCGAACCATCCGGCGTTCCTCGAGACGCTGTTCGCCGCCGGGACGCTCGGCGCGGTGTTCGTCCCGCTGAACACCCGGCTCGCCGGCCCCGAGATCGCGCACCAGCTCGCCGACGCCGGGGTGTCGGTGCTCGTGCACGCCCCCTCGCACGCCGGGCTCGTGGACGGCGTCCGCGACCGCGCCCCCGTCCGCGAGCACGTGGCGCTGGACGGGCCGGGCCCGTGGGCGCACGGATACGAGGAGGTGCGGGCGCGCGGGGCAGAGGCGGGCGCCGCGCCGATCGACGTCCCGGTGTCCCTCGACGACCCGTGCATGATCATGTACACGTCCGGGACGACGGGTGCCGCGAAGGGCGCGACGCTCACCCACGGCAACGTCACCTGGAACGCGATCAACGTTCTCATCGACCACGATCTGACCGCGGGCGAGGTGGCGCTCGTGTCCGCGCCGCTGTTCCACACCGCCGGGCTCAACATGCTCGCGCTGCCCGTGCTGCTCAAGGGCGGCGCGTGCGTCCTCGTCCCCGCGTTCGACCCCGCCGCCACGCTCGACCTGGTCGCCGGGCACCGCGTCACGTTCATGTTCGGGGTGCCGACGATGTTCCAGCGGATCGCCCGCGAACCCGGCTGGGACGCCGCCGACCTGTCGTCCCTGCGTATCCTGACCTGCGGCGGCGCGCCCGTGCCGCCGTCGCTCATCGAGACCTACCAGAAGAGGGGTCTGACGTTCCTGCAGGGATACGGGATGACCGAGGCCGCGCCGGGCACGCTCTTCCTCGACGCCGCGCACGCGGAGTCGAAGGCCGGGTCCGCGGGCGTGCCGCACTTCTTCAGCGACGTCCGCGTCGTCGCCCCCGACATGACGGACGTCCCGCCGGGGGAGACCGGTGAGATCGTCGTGCGGGGGCCGCACGTGATGCGCGGCTACTGGGGCCGGCCCGACGCGACCGCCGCCGCCTTCACCGACGGCTGGTTCCGCAGCGGCGACGCCGCCCGCCTCGACGAGGACGGCTACGCCTACATCGTCGACCGCATCAAGGACGTCATCATCTCGGGCGGGGAGAACGTCTACCCGGCCGAGGTCGAGCACGCGATCCTCGCCGACCCGGACGTCCTGGAGTGCGCCGTCATCGGCGTGCCGGACGAGACGTGGGGCGAGGTGGGCCGCGCCGTGTTCGTCCCGCGCCCCGGCGCCCGGCTGACCGGGGACGCCGTGCTGGCCCGGCTCGACGGCCGGCTCGCCCGCTACAAGATCCCCCGCTCGGCGGTGGCGGCGTCCGAGTTGCCCCGCAACGCCTCCGGCAAGATCCTCAAGGGACGGCTGCGGGAGGAGTACGGCGAACCATGACGGAACGGGCGAGCGGACGGGGGCGGCCACCCGTCACGCGGCGGGTGCTGGACATCCTGGGGGCCTTCTCGGCGGAGCGGCCCGCGCTGTCCATCACCCAGATCGCGCGGCGCGCCGGACTGCCCCTGTCCACCGCCCACCGGCTGGTCGGCGAGCTGACCTGCTGGGGCGCACTGGAACGCGACGCCGACGGGCTGTACCGGATCGGGCTGCGGCTGTTCGAGGTCGCCGCGCTCGCCCCGCGCGGGCCGGCGCTGCGCGAGGCCGCGATGCCGTTCCTCGAGGACCTCTACGAGGCCACCCACGAGAACGTGCACCTCGCCGTCCTGGACGGGCTCGAAGTCGTCTACATCGAGCGGATCTCCGCCCGCGACGCCGTGCACGTCTTCTCCCGGGTCGGCGGGCGCTGGCCCGCGCACGCCACCGGCGTCGGCCTCGCGATGCTCGCGCACTCCGACCGCGACCTGCAGGAACGCGCGATCGCCGCGCCGCTGCGCCGGTTCACCGACCGGACGATCTCGTCCGGTCCGCAACTGCGCCGCGCCCTGGCCGAGGTCCGCCGCACCGGCGTCGCGATCAGCGACGGGCAGGTCGAGTCGTTCGCGCTCTCCGTCGGCGCGCCCGTCTTCGGACCGGACGACACGGTCGTGGCGGCCGTCGCGATCGTCGTCCCGAACACCGGCTGGGACGCCCGGTCGCTCGTCCCCGTCGTCCGCGCGAGCGCCCGCGGGATCTCCCGCGCGCTCGGCGCGCCCCGCGCCGTCCGGCCGCCGGAGACGGCGATGCACGGGGCCTGAGCGGGTTCTTCCGTCAAACGGAAGCCGCCTTGGCCCGCCGGGGGCGGCGACGAGAGGCTCGTCACACTCTGCCGTCCACCCCGCCGAGGAGCCTCCGATGGTCTTCGCCCGCAACCAGTGGTACGTCGCCGCCTACGGGGAGGAGGTCGGCGACGGCCTGCTCGCCCGGACGATCTGCGGCGAGCCCATCGTCATGTACCGGACGGGCGCCGGCGAGGCCGTCGCCCTCGCGGACCGGTGCGTGCACCGCCGCTTCCCGCTGTCGGAGAGCAACCGGGACGGCGACCGCATCGTCTGCGGCTACCACGGGTTCACCTACGACCCCGACGGCACGTGCGTGGCCGTGCCGGGCCAGGCCCGCGTCCCGCGCACCGCGCGCGTCCCCGCCTACCGGGTCGTCGAGCAGGACTCCCTGATCTGGGTGTGGATCGGCGACGGCGAGGGGGACGCCGCCGCGATCCCGCGGGCGCCGTGGCTGGAGTCGCCGGACTACACGACCGTCCGCGGCATGGAGCCGCTCGCCGCCCGCTACGAGCTGCTCGTCGACAACCTCCTCGACCTGTCCCACGAGACGTACCTGCACGCCGGGTACATCGGCACGCCCGAGGTCGCGCAGACGCCGATCACGACGGAGACCGACGAGGAGGCGGGCGTCGTCTACGTCAGCCGCCGCATGAAGGACGTCGAGTGCCCGCCGTTCTACTCCGAGTCGACCGGCATCGAGGGCCGCATCGACCGGTGGCAGGACATCGAGTTCCACCCGCCCGGCTTCTACCTCCTGCACAGCCGGATCGCGCCGACGGGCGTGGAGCCCGGTCCCGACGGCGACGACTCGAACGCCTTCCACGTCGAGGTCGGCTACGCGATCGTCCCGGAGACCGAGACGACCACGCACGACTTCTGGTGGGTCGCCCGCGACTTCGCGCTCGACGACGAGAACGTGTCGACGTTCCTGCGCGACAGCAACCGGACGGTCGTCCTGCAGGACGTCGTGGCGCTGAACAAGCTCGAGAAGGTCATCGCGAGCGAGCCGGAGGGCTACCAGGAGCTGTCGATCAACATCGACACCGGGGGCCTGGCCGCGCGCCGCATGCTGAAGAGGCTGACGGCCCGGTGAGGGCGGACGTCACGGGCGGCGCGGCGGGCGGCCTCCTCCGGGTCGAGTGGTCGCCGGGCTCGGACCGGCTGACCGGCGTCTGCCACTGCGGCGCCGAACACCGCGCCGACGACCCGGTGGAGATCTGGACCTGGCTCCTCGCCCATCCGGACCACGACGCGGCGACCGGCTGACCCACCCCACGGCGCCGCCTCCGGAAGGGGCGGCCGGGCGCGGCGCGGCACCGCGCCCGGCCGCTCTTCATGGGCGGCTTAGCTTAGGCTAACCTCAACTTGTGCTGTCCTCCGTGCGGAAACCCCCCACCGCGGAGCCGCCGCCGACGGCGGCCGCGCCGCGCCGCGCGGGCCGCTGGGGCGGCCTGCTCGTCCTCGTGGCGGCGCTGCTGCTGACGGTCGTCGCGAGCTTCGCCATCGGCGCCGAGTCGGTCCCGTTCCGCCGGGTCCTGCCGTCGGTGCTGTCCCCGGACGGGACGCAGCACTCGCTGATCGTCCACGAGCTGCGGCTGCCGCGCACGGTGCTCGGCATCGTGGTGGGGATCGCGCTCGGGCTCGCCGGGGCGGTGATGCAGGCGCTCACCCGAAACCCGCTCGCCGAGCCGGGGCTGCTCGGCGTCAACGGCGGCGCGGCCCTCGCGGTCGTGATCGTCATCGGCTTCTTCGACGTCGACGAGGTGCTCGTCTACGTGTGGGCGGCGTTCGCGGGCGCGGCCGGCGCGGCGGCGCTGGTGTACGCGATCGGGGCGCGGGGGCGGGGCGGGGCGTCCCCCGCCCGGCTGGTCCTCGCGGGGGCCGCCGTCAACGCGGTGTTCAGCGCGCTCACCGCGGGCCTGATGCTGCTCAGCCCGCAGAGCTTCAACGGCTTCCGGTTCTGGCAGGTCGGGTACCTCGCGGGGCGCGACCTCGGGATCTTCTGGCGGGTGCTGCCGTTCGTCGTCACGGGGGTCCTCCTGGCGTTGGCGCTGGCCCGCCCGCTGAACGCGCTCGGCCTCGGCGACGACGCGGGCCGGGCGCTCGGCGCGCGGCCGGGGCGGACGCGCGCGCTCGGCGCGCTCGCGATCGTCCTGCTGTGCGGGGCGGCGACGGCCGCGGCGGGCCCGATCACGTTCCTCGGCCTCGCGGTCCCGTTCATCGTGCGGGCCGTCGTCGGGCCCGACCTGCGGTGGGTGGTGCCGTTCTCGCTGCTGCTGGCGCCCGTCCTGCTGCTGTGGGCGGACATCGCGGGACGGGTCGTCGCGCCGGGCGAGCTGGAGACGGGCATCGTCACGGCGTTCGTGGGGGCGCCGCTGTTCATCGTGATGGTCCGGCGGGGAAGGACGCGCGAGCTGTGAGCGCCTCGACGAGAACGCCCGGCAAGGCGATGGCGGGCCGGGTCGTGCGGGCGGGCGCGGTGTCGGTGCGGTGGGACCCGCGCGTCGCCGTGGTCTGCGGGACGCTGGCGCTGCTCGCGGCGGGCGCGGCGGTGCTGGTCGTCGGGTCCGGGGACTTCCCCATCTCGCCGCCGGACGTGCTCGCGGCGCTCGTCGGGCAGGGCGACCGCGCGACCGAGTTCATCGTGCAGACGCTGCGGCTGCCGCGCGCGGTGACCGGACTGCTGGTCGGCGCGGCGCTCGGCCTGAGCGGCGCCGTCTTCCAGAGCATGTCGCGCAATCCGCTCGGCAGCCCCGACCTCATCGGGTTCACCCAGGGCGGCGCGTCCGGCGCGCTGCTGCAGATCCTCGTGTGGGGCGGCGGCGCGGTCGCCGTCACGGCCAGTTCGGCCGCCGGGGCGGTGCTGACCGCCCTGGCCGTCTACCTGGTCGCCTACCGGCGCGGCGGCGGGGTGGTCGGCGTCCGGCTGGTGCTGATCGGCGTCGCCGCCGCGGCGATGCTGCAGGCGCTCAACTCGTACCTGATCACGCGGGCCGAGCTGACGGAGGCCTACGAGGCCGCGTTCTGGCTGACCGGCAGCCTCAACGGGCGAGACTGGGACCAGGCGGTGCCGCTGGCGGTCGCGCTGGCCGTCCTCGTCCCGGCCGCGCTGCTGCTGTCGCGGAGCCTCGGAATGGGAGAGCTGGGCGACGACGCCGCGCTGGCCCTCGGCGTCCGGGTGCAGCGCACGCGGCTGGTGCTGGTGGTGGTCGGCGTGGGGCTCGTCGCGGCGGCGACCGCGGCCGCCGGGCCGGTCCCGTTCGTCGCGCTGGCCGCGCCGCAGCTCGCCCGGCGGCTGACCCGCCGTCCCGGGGCGCAGCTCCTCCCCGCCGCACTGACCGGCGCCGCGCTGCTGGCCTGCAGCGACCTCGTCTCCCTGCACCTGCCGGTGGCGGTCCCGGTGGGCGTCGTGACGGGCGTTCTGGGGGGCGTCTACCTGGCGTGGCTGCTGTCGACGTCGGGACGCCGCGGCCTGGGGTGACGGGACGTTGACGCCCACCCCCTTCTCAATTAGGTTAGCCTTACCTAATTCGGAGGGGAGTTCCGTGCTGACCCGGGAAGAGCTGCACACCCTGCTGGCGGACGTCCTCGGCGAACCCGCCGCGGCCGACGACAACCTCATCGAGCTGGGCATGGACTCGATCCGGCTCATGCAGCTGACCGGACGGCTGCGCCGCCGGGGCGTCGAGATCCGCTTCGCCGAGCTGGCCGAACGCCCCACCCTCGGGCAGTGGTGGGACCTGCTCGTCGAACGCGGCCAGGCCGAGGCGGAACCGGCCGCCGCCGGGCCCGCCGGGCCCGCCGAGCCCGCCGCGATCGACCCGGCGGAGATCGAGCCCGCCGACCCGTTCCCGCTCGGCCTCATGCAGCACGCGTACTGGATCGGCCGCGACTCCGGACAGGCGCTCGGCTCCGTCGCCGCGCACCTGTACGTCGAGCTGGACGGCCGCGCCGTCGACCCCGGCCGGTTCGAGGACGCGGTCCGGGCCCTCGCCCGCCGCCACCCGATGCTGCGCGTCGCCGTCCTCGACGACGGGACGCAGCGCATCCTGCCCGAGCGCCCCGGGCCCGCCGTCACCGTCCACGACCTCCGCGACGCCCCGGACGCCCGCGCCGAACTCGAACGCGTCCGCGCGGGAATGTCCGGGCAGCGGCTGCCCATCGAGGACGGCCGCGTGTTCGACGCCCGGCTCAGCCTCCTCCCGGACGGCACGGCCCGCGTGCACCTCGACGTCGACATGGTCGCCGCCGACGCGATGAGCTACCGCGTGATGCTCGCCGACCTCGCCGCGCTGTACGAGGGCGAGCCCCTCGCCCCGATCCGGTACGGCTACGCCCGCTACCTCGCCGACGACCCCCGCGCCGAGGCCCGCGAGCGCGACCGCGAATGGTGGGCCGGCCGGCTCGCCGACCTTCCCGGCCCGCCCGAACTGCCGGTCGTCCCCGAGCCCGGCGACCGCGTCGAGCGCAGGCACCACTGGCTGGCGCCGCCCGACAAGGAGCGGTTCCTCGCCCGCGCGCACGCCGCCGGCGTCACCCCCGCCATGGCGCTCGCCGCGGTGTTCGCCGAGGTCATCGGCGCGTGGTCGGCGACGCCGCGGTTCCTGCTGAACCTGCCGCTGTTCCACCGCGAGCCCGTCCACCCCGACGTGGACGCCGTGGTCGGCGACTTCACCGGCTCCATCATGCTCGAGGTCGACCTCACCGCCGACCTGACGTTCCTGGAGCGCGCCCGCGCCCTGCAGGCCACCCTGCACACGGCGGGCGCGCACAGCGACTACTCGGGCCTCGAAGTGCTGCGCGACCTGTCCCGCGCGCGGGGCGAGCAGGTGCTCGCGCCGGTCGTCTACACGAGCGCCCTCAACCTCGGCGAGCTGTTCGGCGACGCGGTCCGCGAGCGCTTCGGCGAACCCGCGTGGATCATCTCCCAGGGCCCGCAGGTGCTCCTGGACGCGCAGGTCACCGAGGTCTCCGGCGGCCTGCTGCTCAACTGGGACGTGCGCGTGCCCGCGTTCCCGGACGGCGTCGCGGAGGCGATGTTCGACGCCTACACGTCCGCGATCACCCGGCTGGGCGCGTCCGGCGCCGACTGGGACGCGCCGCTCGGCGTCGGCCCGGCGCCCGACCGGCTGCGGCTCCGGCACCGCCTCAACGCCACTTCGCCGCCGCCCCCGGCGACCCTGACCCGCGGCTTCTTCGACCACGCGCGCCGCGCCCCCGCCGCGCCCGCCCTGCACTGGGCCGACGACGGCACCCTCACGTACGGCGAACTCGCCGACCGCGCCCTGCGCACGGCGTCCGCGCTCGCCGCCGCGGGCGTCCGTCCCGGCGACCGCGTCTCGATCGAGCTGCCCAAGGGCCCCGACCAGGCCGCCGCCGCCCTCGGCGTCCTCGCGGCGGGCGCCGCGTACGTCCCGATCGGCCCCGACCAGCCCGCGGCCCGCCGCGCCAGGATCCGCGCGACCGCCCGCGTCGCCGCCGTGCTGACCGCGTCGGCCCG